>JAEZDR010000075.1 GCA_023433265.1 Bacteroidota bacterium
ACCTTAGCCCGCTATGGCTGAAAAGAAGTTGTTTTTGCTGGATGCAATGGCCTTAATCTACCGCGCCTATTATGCATTAATAAGGAACGCGCGCATTACGTCAAAAGGAAGAAACACGAACGCCCAGTTTGGGTTTACCAATACCCTGTACGATCTTATTAACCGCGAGAAGCCTACTCACATGGCCGTTTGCTTCGATACGCTTGCCCCTACTGAACGCCATACCGATTTCGCCGAATATAAGGCTAACAGGCAGGAGGCGCCCGAAGACCTTGTTGACTCGCTGGAGGATATCAAGAGAATTATCCGGGGCTTCAATATTCCCGTTGTGGAGATAGATGGATATGAGGCAGACGACGTAATCGGTACACTTGCCTGGCAGGCTGCGGATGCTAAATACGATGTGTACATGGTAACACCCGATAAAGACTATGGACAGTTGTTGATACACGATTGTGTTTACATCTATAAGCCCGGTTACCAGGGAGGCGACTTTGAAATACTGGATGCAAAGAAGATATGTGAGAAGTGGTGCATTGATAGCGTAACACAGGTGATAGATATGCTGGGCCTGATGGGTGATGCAGTGGATAATATTCCGGGGATAAAAGGCGTAGGCGAAAAGACAGCCTGCAAGCTATTGAAGGAATATGGCACATTGGAAAACGTTCTTGCTAATGCAGATTCCATAAAAGGAGCCCTTGGCGAGAAAATAAGGGCCGGTAAGGAAGATGCTATCATCAGCAAGCGGCTTGCTACCATCATTACCACAGTGCCTGTAGAGTTTAAGGAAGAAGATTTCAGGTTGAAGGAATGGAACAAAACGGAATTAGTGGATGTGTTTACGGAATTGGAGTTCAAGTCAATTGGTAAACGCATACTCGGCGAAGAGTTTAATGTCTACGCTGCGCCGGTAGGAGAGCAGTTGGATATGTTTGGTGTAGGCAGCAAAACAATAGCGGTAAAGGCAACTGTTAATCCTGACACGCTCCAACCCTCCACTGATGAACATGGAGGCTTTAGTGCTGAAAGAAACATAACAAACACACCGCATGATTACATTTTGGTAGATACAGCGGAATCACTTGAAACCCTGGTTGCTGAGTTGATGCAACAAGCCGAGATATCCTTCGATACGGAAACCACAGGCACTGATCCTAACGATGTTGATCTTGTAGGCATAAGCTTTTCCTATAAAACATCTGAGGGTTATTATATACCATGCAATGCAAGCCTGGCTATCCAAACCATCTTTGAAAGGCTAAAGCCTTTGTTCGATAGGGAAGATGTGTTATGGATCGGGCAGAACATCAAGTATGACCTTATTGTAATTAAGTGGTACGGGCAGCAATTAAAGGGAAAGATATTTGATACCATGCTTGCTCACTACCTTATAGATCCGGAAGGAAGGCGAAGTTTGGACCTGTTAAGTGCGCAGTACCTGAAATACGAACCTATTGCCATAGAGGAGTTAATAGGCAAGAAGGGCAAGAACCAGGGGAGCATGAAGGATGTGGAGCTTGAAAAGATCAAGGAGTACGCAGCCGAAGACGCCGACATAACACTACAGTTAAAACAGGTATTTCTTCCGCAGTTAAAGCAGAAGGAAGTTGAAAAAGTGTTCTATGAAGTGGAAAATCCACTTGTGTCTGTACTAACGGATATGGAATATGAAGGTATCAGGATTGATATGTCTTTCCTGGCAGATTATTCCAAAGAGCTGGATGAACAGGCCCGTGCTGCAGAGCAAAGAGTGTACGATTGCTGTGGGCTGAAGTTCAACCTCGCTTCTCCTAAGCAACTGGGTGAAGTATTGTTCGATCACCTGAAGCTCGACCCCAAAGCTAAAAAAACAAAGACAGGGCAATATGCAACCGGCGAGGATGTATTGTTGAAGCTTGCAAACAATCATGAAGTAGTAAACGATATTCTTGCATTCCGCGAACTAACCAAACTTAAATCCACTTATGTAGATGCACTGCCCTTAATGATCAACCGCAAGACAGGCAGGGTGCATACTTGTTTCTCGCAGGCGGTGGCCGTTACCGGCAGACTGAGTAGTACAAGCCCGAACCTGCAGAACATCCCGATACGTACAGAACGGGGAAAGGAAATAAGAAAGGCATTTGTGCCACGCGATGAAAACCATGTATTGATAAGTGCCGATTATTCCCAGATAGAACTGCGCATTGTGGCGGCAATCAGTGGTGATGAAAATATGTGCGATGCGTTTAAACGCAACATAGACATCCATACGGCTACGGCAGCAAAAGTGTATGGTGTGGCTGAAGCGGAAGTAACGAAGGAAATGCGTTACAAGGCCAAAAGTGTAAACTTCGGTATTATATATGGCCAGGGTGCATTTGGTTTAGCGGATAATCTAGGCATCAGCCGTACAGAGGCAAAAGAGATTATCGATAATTACAAAAAACAGTTCAAAGGCATTCAGCGGTATATGGATAGCCAGGTTAATCATGCAAAGGAGTTGGGTTATGTGGAAACGCTCATGGGCCGTAAGCGATGGCTGAAGGATATAAACTCAGCCAACTTCACAGTACGCGGCTTTGCAGAGCGCAATGCAATCAATTCACCTATACAAGGGTCTGCTGCCGATATGATAAAACTGGCAATGATCCGCATTCATCATGCACTTAAAGAACAGCGGCTACAAACTAGGATGGTACTACAGGTGCATGATGAACTAGTGTTTGATGCGCCTATAGCAGAAGCGGAAATAGTCAAGCCTATTATAGTGGAGCACATGCAGGCAGCCCTCTCCCTTCCTAACGACGTGCCTGTAATAGCAGAAGTAGGATGTGGTAACAACTGGTTAGAAGCACATTAGGCCCTTCCACACATCAAAATATATAGGAACCGGTGCCACGCACCGGTTTTTCTTTTACAGAGGTTTTGGCTCGCGTTGTAAGTAGTTGAAAAACAGGGCGATAGACGACTGTTTAATTGAATGATTAAAATCATATACCCCGTTGACAGGTGTCATAGAACAACCTTTTTACCAAATCTACTTTTGACCTGTAATTAATCACAAATGAGAGTTATGAAAAATTTATTCAACAGGCTATCTACAGCTTTTCCTGCACTGTTAGTGGTAGCCCTTATGACAATTTCGACAGGAATCTTTGCCCAGGTAAATTATTCAGCACAAGCCGTTCAGGTTACTGTAAAAGGTGAATCTACAATGCACGACTGGATTATGACTTCCAGCCAGGGTCGTATAAACGCTTCTTTCTCTATGAACCAGGAAAAACTTACAGGTCTTGCTGGTTTGTCATTCACAATCCCTGCTGAAAGCCTGAAGAGTGAAAAAGGTAGCACAATGGATAAGAATGCTTACAAAGCTCTTAAAACAGGTGCTCACAAAAACATCAACTTCGTTCTTACCTCTGCGAAGGTATTGAAAGCAGACGGTGCAGTTTACACAGTAGAAGTGCATGGTAACCTTACCATCGCCGGTAGCACAAAGGCAATCGTTATGACACCTACCATGAAGTGGAATGCTGCTGATAAGAGCTTTACATGTAGCGGTAACTACAAGTTCAAAATGACCCAGTTTGGTATGACCCCTCCATCACTGATGTTAGGTGCAATCAAAGTAGGTGACGATCTGGAAATCGTGTATAATCTTAAAATCAACCCATAGTCAAAACAAACCAATCCAATTTTAAATTAACCCGTAACAAATTATTTATGAAAAAGTATATTTTATCACACGCAAAATTGGCCGCACTTGCACTACTTGCTTTACCTGTAGTGGCTGCTGCCCAGGATCAGAAAACAGAAGACGAGAAATTCACTTATGGAACTCCTTCTTACTTCCGTCCTTACAGCCAGAATGGTATCGGAATGTTCGAAACAACTAAAGAAGATTGGAACAAGCCTTACGAAGGCAAGAAAATCCGCTTCGGTGCAGGTTTCACAATGCAATACCAGGCTATTAAACATTCTAACAATCCTTCTGTTGTAGACAACTCAAACAGGTTGTGGAAATTGAAGCCAGGTTTCATGACAGCACAAGCTAACCTCTTCATCGATGCTCAGCTTGCTGACGGTATCTCAATGAACGTTACCAGCTACATGTCTAGCCGTCACCACAACGAGTTCTGGGTGAAAGGTGGATACATCCAAATCGACAAGATGCCGATGATTAAGAGCGCGTTCCTGGACAACATCATGAAGTATACTACTATTAAAGTAGGTCACATGGAAATCAACTACGGTGATGCACACTTCCGTCGTCCGGATGCTGGTCATACACTTCAGTCTCCTTTCATGGAAGGAAATATCATGGATGCCTTTGCTACTGAAATTGGTGGAGAAATCATGTACCAGAGAAGCGGTTTCTTCGGTATGGTGGGTCTTAGCAACGGTATGATCAAAGGTCACGTTGACTCAACTTTCGAAACTAAAGATGGTACCGGTAAAGTTATCGATGGTAACACTAAAAGAAATCCTTCACTCTACCTGAAAGGTGGTTGGGATAAGCAAATCAACAAAGATGTTCGCGTTCGTTTAAGCGCTAGCTTATATACAAACTCAAGCCAGGCTGGTAGCGGTCTTACACTGTACAGCGGCGACCGCGCAGGTTCTAACTACCAGAACGTAATGGAAGTAGAAAGAGATGCTGCAGGTGCTGTTAAAGCTTACACAGCTATGTACTCTTCAGGTCGTTTCAACCCAGGCTTCAGCAAAAAACTTACAGCTTACATGTTGAACTCTTTCGTTAAAGCTTATGGTTTTGAATTCTTCGGTACTTACGAGCAAGCAAAGGGAAGGTCTAAAACAGAAGCTAAAGAAAGAACAGCTAAGCAATACGCAGTTGAAGGTATCTACAGGTTTGGTAAAAACGAAAGCTTCTATGTAGGTGCTCGTTATAACAAAGTAGATGCTGACTTGATGCAAACTTCTGCAACTACTCCTCCGGTAGCTGGTGTTGTTCCGGTTTCAATTGATCGTACTGCTTTCGCAGCTGGTTGGTTCGTAACTAAGAATGTTCTGATGAAAGCTGAATATGTTACACAGAACTACAAAGGATTCCTTGGAAAAGACTTCCGTAATGGTGCTAAGTTCGACGGTATTGTTATCGAAGCAGTTCTTGGATTCTAATTAAGAGAAGATAATTTCTAAAGATAGTGTCTCTCATGTGCAAGGAAAAGAACGGACCCGGTTTCCACCGGGTCCCCTTTTAAGAGATTCATGGTTTAAAATGATGATTTCTAAGCTGCTACCTCCAAACAGGGGGTAGTTGCTTTTTATACCATTTCCACTTCAATGCCCATACGCCATCCTTTAAACGCATTTGTCTATTAAAATCATCCTAAACTGACTATATGCTCCCGCCTGTCCTTTATCCACATCCTTATCTTTGCAAACTTCATGGAAAAGAGACGCTCTGTTGCATTTCACACTTTAGGTTGTAAACTCAACTTCTCCGAAACTTCAACGCTCGGTCGTATGATGGAGCAGGAGGGTTTTGAGAAACGCGATTTTGACGATGCAGCAGATGTGTATGTGATCAATACCTGTTCGGTTACGGATAATGCTGATAAGGAGTGCCGCCAGATAGTAAGGCGTATCCAGCGCCGCAACCCGGCAGGCATGGTGGTGGTAACGGGATGCTATGCTCAATTAAAACCAAAGGAAATTAGTGAAATACCGGGCGTTGACCTTGTGCTAGGTGCAGCAGAGAAATTCAACCTGGGTCACCACCTGAAGGACCTTACCAAAGGAAATGTCGCAAAGATCCATAGCTGCGATATAGATGCTGTTGAATCCTTTCATTCTTCCTACTCTCTGCTGGATCGCACCAGGACTTTCCTGAAAGTGCAGGACGGCTGCGACTACAATTGTTCTTTTTGTACCATTCCCATGGCTAGGGGCAAGAGCAGGAGCGATTCAATTGATCATGTTATTACAACAGCCAAAACCATAGCTGCAAAGGGTGTAAAAGAAGTAGTGCTTACGGGAGTAAACCTTGGCGACTTTGGTACAGGCACTGGTAATGCTTCTTCCAGTGAACAAAGCGACTTTCTGCAGCTAATCAACCGTCTTGACCATATAGAGGGTATTGAAAGGTTCAGAATCTCTTCTATTGAGCCTAATCTTCTCACAAACGAGGTGATAGAATTTGTTGCGCGCAGCAATAGATTTATGCCTCACTTCCATATCCCGCTGCAAAGTGGAAGTAATAAGATTTTGGGGCTCATGCGCAGGCGTTACAAGCGGGAGTTGTACGCAGATAGGGTGGCTAACATCAAGCAACTTATGCCTCACTGTGCGATAGGGGTGGATGTAATCGTTGGCTTTCCTTCAGAAAGCGATAGTGATTTCAACGACACCTTTTCTTTTCTGCACGAATTAGATGTTTCTTACCTGCACGTATTCACTTACTCCGAACGACCCGGCACCAAAGCGCTCGAGATAGAGCCCGTGGTTCCAATCCATGTACGTAACCAGCGCAACAAAGCACTTCGTAACCTTTCCTATAGGAAGCTGCAATATTTTTCTCAGCAGCATGCCGGTACCAGCCGTAAGGTTCTTTTTGAAATGAAGGAGACTGGCAGTGAGAACAACGCGATGATGGAAGGCTACACGGACAACTACATTAGGGTAACCGCACCTTATCAACAGCAACTTGTTAACCGTATTGTAGACTGGAAATTGTAGTAGAACTTGTATTAACTGCCGTAAGCAATTCGATGGGGGCTGTTTCCTAAACTGCTGATATTCAATAAAGAATATTAATAGCGCACTGCTTTAAGGAAAAGAAAAATTTATAACTGCCTGCCTTTCAAATCCCCTACATTTTTGCATTCGTAAAACATTGTTCGTATTGCCTAACGGCTATCTTTGTCCCACTTACTCAACCCTGCACACTTAAAAAACGCCCATTAATTCTTTGCATTCATTAGGCTTGTAAAAGGGCTTATTATTTGAACCAGTAAAAATGAAGAAAAAGGAGACAGCTATGTATTCTTATGCGTTACTAGAGCCGGATTGTTATTATTTGATACAGGAAAAGGAAAATGAAGATCTTACTTTGATTCAAATAAAGGTAGTAAGCGACCACTGTATGTATGTTGTTAAGTACAAGGATGCAATGGTAATGGAGTGGAAAAAGAAAACCGATCCTATTCATGACATTGTAGAACTCCTCAGCGACGAAGCTGTACGCGAGTGGACAGCGGTGTACAACAGCAGCGAAGATGCTTATTACGAAGAGGATGATGACAACCTTTAAGGGTTACCCGGAAATGCTTGAAAATGATAAGGGCTGCAGAAAAGCAGCCCTTTTTTATTTGTAATATATTAATCAACCTGGGGTTCGAACAAGCAACTGAAGCATGCAGGGCATTAGTTCCACCTGCCGCTAAAGCCTTTTGCCCAGTCGGTTAGACTATGCCGGGTAAATCGCCTGTCGCCAAAATATTTCAGCAGCATTTCCATCTGTCTTGGGCTAAGAGCCCCAAGCTCATAATAGGGTGGTTGATTGTCAGTGGGCACAATAACCGTGGCCGGGTATGCTACGTTTCCTTTAGTGAGGTAAAGAACAAAATCGTGTACTTTATAGAGCGGGTTGTATTTAAACACCTTGCCCATAAACTCAATGCTATCCCTGCTTTCCGCGTTGAACTTGAGCCTGTAGAAGTTGTTCGCAAGGTAGTTTTTTACCGAATCGTGCCCGTAGGTGTTTTTGTCCATTAGCTTGCAGTACCTGCACCAGCTAGTGTAGATGTCTATAATGATGGGCTTTTTTTCTTTTTTCGATAAAGTTTGTATATCGCTCCAGCTCTGCCAAAGGTTAGTCTTCTGTGCCTCGGCACCTGCAACCAGCAAGGTAGTTGCTACCATCAAAATGCACTGTTTAACTAATTGCATCTACTTTTGTTTATACCAGGGAACAAAAGTATACCCCAATGCCTAATAAAATTGTTATAGCTGTTACAGGTGCCAGCGGATCCATCTACGCTAAGCTGTTAATTGAGACACTGTTAACAGTTCCCCAACAGTACGGGGAGCTTTCTATCGTGATGAGCAACAATGCAAAGGATGTTTGGGAAATGGAACTTGGGAATGATGGGTATACTAAGTATCCCATTCGCTTTTTTGATAAAAACAATTTCGCTGCTCCATTTGCTTCGGGTTCGGCTAATTATAATATCATGTTCGTTGTTCCCTGTAGCATGGGCGCACTTGGACGCATAGCTTCAGGGGTAAGCGACGATCTTGTAACCCGCGCTGCAGATGTAATGCTCAAAGAACGACGAAAGCTCATTCTTGCCGTACGGGAAACTCCTTATAACCTGGCACATATAAAAAATATGGAGCTTGTTACTTTGGCAGGGGGGATTATAGCGCCTTGCACACCATCTTTTTATAGCAAGCCGGCTTCAATAGACGATTTGGTGAAAACGGTCGTCCACCGGTTGCTAAGCCTTGCAGGTATCGATGTGCCCGGCTATAAATGGGGCGATCAATAGTCCAAAACAAGCCATATTGACAGTCTTAAGTACCGGGTTTTGACCTGTTCCCCTTCTAACCATCTGGCTATTATTAGCCAGATACCCCTATTTTTGCGCACTTTCAATTTTATAGACGCACAATTCGCTTATGGATAATTTTCTGTTTTACTCGGTTCCTGTCATGGGGATCATTGGGTTATTATACACATTCATCAAGTTCAACTGGGTTTCTAATCAGCCCGCCGGTGAAGCCCGGATGAAGGAGATTAGCAATTATATAGCCGTAGGTGCTATGGCTTTCTTAAGAGCTGAATGGAAAATTCTGAGCTATTTCGTGGTTATTGTTGCCTTATTGCTTGGCTTTATGGCAAGCAAAAATCCACACTCTCATTGGCTTATCGCCGTTGCGTTTATTATAGGCGCTGTAAGTAGCGCTGTGGCAGGCTATATAGGTATGAAGATAGCAACCAAAGCTAACGTACGCACGGCGCAGGCTGCCCGCAGCAGCCTCTCAAAAGCTTTAAACGTTTCATTTACAGGTGGTGCGGTTATGGGCCTTGGCGTTGCCGGGCTTGCAGTATTAGGCCTTGGTGGCTTGTACATTATTCTTAAGGCCATTTTCGCTCCCGAAGCTGCTGCCAATTCCATGGAAATGATCACAACCATTGAGGTCTTGACCGGGTTTTCGCTGGGTGCTGAATCTATAGCCTTATTTGCGCGTGTAGGAGGTGGTATTTATACCAAAGCAGCCGACGTAGGAGCTGACCTTGTTGGAAAAGTGGAAGCCGGCATCCCAGAAGACGATCCGCGTAACCCTGCAACTATCGCAGATAACGTAGGCGATAACGTAGGGGATGTTGCAGGTATGGGCGCTGATCTTTTTGGTAGCTATGTGGCTACCGTTCTGGCAACTATGGTGCTTGGGCAGGAAGCTGTTTCAACCGATGCATTCGGCGGGTATGCCCCAATTTTATTACCCATGCTCATTGCCGGTATAGGTATCATTTTCTCAATTGTAGGCACTTTCTTCGTTAAAATAAGTGATAAAGCAGGGGTTAATACGCATGCTGTACAAAAGGCCCTGAATATGGGTAACTGGGGCTCTATCATCCTCACTGCCATCGCCAGCATTGCCTTGGTGTACTATGTACTTCCTGATGCAGACATCTACCTGAAGCGTGATTACAACGCAGATGGAACATTGGTAGAAGGTGCTCGTGCTATTACGCAAAACGGTGTATTAGGAGCAATCCTGGTGGGGTTAGCTGTGGGTACACTCATGAGTATCATTACTGAGTATTATACAGCTATGGGGCGCCGCCCGGTGCTTACCATTATCAAAAAGTCTTCTACCGGCCACGCTACTAACGTAATTGGTGGGCTGGCTATGGGCATGGAATCAACCTTTCTTCCTATACTTGTTCTTGCAGGAGGTATCTGGGGCTCTTATGCCTGCGCCGGTTTATATGGCGTGGCGATAGCGGCGGCAGGTATGATGGCAACAACTGCTATGCAATTAGCGATTGATGCTTTCGGCCCTATTGCAGATAATGCTGGTGGTATAGCTGAAATGAGTGAGCTACCGAAGGACGTTCGCGAAAAAACCGACGTGCTGGATGCTGTAGGTAATACTACGGCTGCCACGGGTAAAGGTTTTGCTATCGCATCTGCTGCACTTACAGCCCTTGCTTTATTTGCTGCTTATGTAGGCGTGGTCAAAAGCAATGGTTACGATATGGTGGGGATTGATATTTATAAAGCCCATGTTCTTGCCAGTCTTTTCGTGGGCGGTATGATTCCTTTCCTGTTCTCCTCTCTTGCTATTCGTGCGGTAGGAGAAGCAGCCATGGCAATGGTGGAAGAAGTTCGCCGGCAGTTTAAGCAAATACCGGGCATCATGGAAGGTACAGGCAAGCCTGAATACGATAAATGTGTGGCGATCTCTACTGAAGCCTCTATCCGCAAGATGATGCTACCTGGTTCTATTGCTATTCTTTCACCAATTATCATCGGATTCCTGATTGGACCGGAAGCACTGGGTGGATTTCTTGCTGGCGCAACTGTGAGTGGCGTTTTGCTGGGTATGTTCCAGAACAATGCCGGCGGAGCCTGGGATAATGCAAAAAAGAGCTTTGAAAAAGGTGTTGAAATAAGCGGAGAAACTTACTATAAGAAGTCAGAACCGCATAAGGCATCAGTTACAGGCGATACCGTTGGTGATCCCTTCAAAGACACCTCAGGTCCGTCTATGAACATTCTCATTAAATTGATGAGTATCGTATCATTAGTGCTTGCGCCTACTATCGCCCAGGTTCACAGCGAAGACGGCGATGCAGACCAGGCTAAAAAGATCACATTGGAAAAGGCGGTCGCCAAAGAGCCCATCAAAACCGCTTCAACGGTTGCCTTCCGATAGGCTTCTATAATACTTTCAAGCCGGCATAACCTGCCGGCTTTTTTTATATAATGATTGATAAATTAATTAGCAATTATGACTAAAATCATTGGAATCCGGCAGGCCTAACCCTTATCTTTGTCACGATGCCGGTTGTGTTGCCGCACAGCCCCGGAAAGATAAGTTCAACTTTTTTAGCCAACTGTTATGCATATACCGGCAAACGGTGTAATTTTAGTCAGTCACTAATATCCTCCGCATGCCATCAACCTTATTCATCAAGAGAACGCTGCTTTTTGCTGTAGTTGTCATGCTGCTTGCCTCTTGCGATGTGGTTAGGGTTTTGGCAAAAGTGAGTAACGAGAATGCGGTTTACCAGCAGTGGACTAACCAACAGGGTAAGCAGGTTGTTTTCATCCCCATGGTGCACATTGGCAAGCCTGCCTTTTACGAGAACGTCCGTAAGTCAGTCACGTCATTAAAACAACAAGGCTATATCTTATTTTATGAAATTGTTTCCAGGGAAGTGCCAGACTCGGCCCTTACTCCAACCATGGTTGCTAACTACATTGACTACCCGGCCTTTCCTATAATCCCTCAGGATTCGCTTGCAAAACTTATCTATCTGCTTAAGTTCAGGAAGATTGCCGGAGGCTATCTACCCGGCCTCAGCACTTATGATGCAATTGTTGATCAACAGCCTATTCTCAGCAGCCTAACCGCACAGCCGCGCGAAACGCTCCTTGGCGGTAGCGAAACAGATAAGAACGCAGATGTCAGCTTTTTTCAACTCGTACGCCAATATGAGAACGAAAAAGGAGAAATCGTTCTTAATGAAGAAGATTTTGCTACTCCACTCAACAAGTCTGTGCCTGCAATAGCTGGCTTCTCCGATATCAATCATCTTATTATTGATTTTCGTGACGATCACCTTGCCCGTAGCATTCATGCCAGCGATAGCAGCAAGATTGTGGTCATGTTTGGCGTTGCGCACATGAAGGGAACTTTCGATAAACTAAAGG
>JAEZDR010000100.1 GCA_023433265.1 Bacteroidota bacterium
GGATATACCCCTGTGTCCATATTGATCCTTATCGCGACCCTGGGCTTTTTCTGCATACTCTCCGCAATATCTGAGAGCATATACAGTTCTTCAAAATGGTCGATGTGGATTAAAGAGTCGTTTTCAATGGCCAAACGCAGTTCCTTTTCTGTTTTTTCTGGGCCGTTAAAGATTATTTTGTTTCCTGGAACGCCATTGCCTAGTGCTTTATTATATTCAAAGCCGCTCACAACTTCCGCCCAACTCCCTTCCTGGTGAAAAGTGCGGCAAACTGCATTTAGATAATTCGTTTTGTAACTCCAGGCAAACTGAATCCTGGGATAACGCGTACTAAATGCTTTTACTGCACTTTGATAATTGCGACGGATGGTAGCTTCGCTAAGTACAAACAAAGGTGAACCATAGGTGCGCAACATTTGTTTTACGCTCGCACCATCTATGTGTTTCACAGGTTCGTACTCGGTCCTGGTTCCAAACTTATTCATCAACCCAACGTTCATCTTTTGCAGAACAGGGCGTTCATACCTCAGCTTCTTACCTTCGATATTCATGATTTCTGTTTTCGTGTTAGGTTGGATAAATTAGAGTTCGCCAAAAGCGCTGATTTTCTGGAACTCAGACACATCAGTGATATGATCCCAGGAATACCTCACAAATATTTTTCCCACTTCGTACCCATCGTAAGGAGCAACCTGCTCTCCCATGGCAAGCCTTGCAAGTGCAAAAGGCTGGTTTTGGCCGGCGGCTGCAGATAAATAAATCCATGCAGGAAAGCGGGGGTTTATTTCCATTATAAAAAGCGTTCCGTCCGATGATCTCATTACCTCAAGTTCAAAGCCGCCTCGCCATTTTGTAACAGCAACAAACTTCCTTGCTAGCTCAAGTAGCGCATCATCTTGAAGGGTAATACCGGCCCATGCCTTACCCTTATCGGTTATATAGAGCTTACGCATAGGAATGATGCTCACAGCATTGCCATTACCATCGCCAAGTGCAGCGATATTGATTTCAGTACCAGCCACAAATTGTTGAATAATTATGGGCAGACCCCATTTTGCAGATAGCTTGTAAAACGCTTTTTCAGCTTGCTCGATAGTATTAGCAATGATGGCATCGTAGAACTTGCCTTTCACAACTAATGGATAGCCAAGCTCCTCTCCTGCGATGTAAAGTTCATTGACTCCATAAATCATTTTATCTTTTGGAACACTCAACCCATGCTCCAAACCAAAGGCGTACAAGTTCATTTTATCCCTTGCATGAAATTGTTCCAGCGAGGGCAGGAATGTGTGAATCCCCATATGTTTAAGCTGAGGGGAGAGCTTGATGAAATTATAAAGCTCAGCATCAAAATTTGGAATAAGAACATCGATTTGTTCTTTTTCGTGTATGTAGCTGATGCGATTCAGGAGGGCCTGGCTACCTGCGGAAGAATAAGGCACCTGGTAGGTTTTATCAACTACGTGGTGCATGTAAATGCCCGGCTCGAGTGTTTCGTACGAAAGGCCTACAATGCGAACTTTGTTCTCAAACCCTTCGCGTAATGCCCGGATTACGGCTACGCCTGGACCAGGACTATCAATTGCATTAATACCGGTAACCGCAATTACGACAGGCTTTTCTGGCTGACTCATAAGAGACTTTTGAATAAGGTCAATAAACTAGTTTTCCAGGAGATTTGCTTCCTTCAGCAGTAAAATGAAATCGTCCCAATCCTTTTCCAACTGAAACGGTTCAACTTCGTATTGATCCTGTATTTTCTTTTTTATTGTACTCTCGCTAGCTCCTTCTCTTAAATGAAATATGATCTCTGCCGCAATAGGATTTGCGGAATAGGAATCGCCGCTGGCAGGGTTGAAAATAAACCCGGCTTCGCTGGTAGCAATGTTCTTCCTCAGACGCATAAAAAAAGTTTGGTTAATGCTTTTGACGCGCCTTTCGTGTGCAGGTTTAAACCAAAGATAAAATCTTCTTGACCAACCTCACCTTAAGCATAGCTTAATTAAGCGATGCGTTTTGCTTCTTCATCAATTCCTCGTCCTGCCTGATCTTTTGCTCCCATTGCCATGCGGTTCGCATCATACTATGGATATCGTGCTGAATGTTCCAACCAAGGCTTTTAACCGCATATTCGTTATTAGCGTAAATAGCAATCACATCGCCTGCCCTGCGAGGACCCACTTTGTAGTTGAGTTGCTGACCAGACACCTCCTCAAATGCTTTAATAGCTTCCAACACCGTAACTCCATTACCTGTTCCCAGGTTAAATATTTCCACTTTATTTTGGTTCTTACCAGCTATCAGGAATTGTAGTGCCAATGTATGTGCAGCAGCAATATCACTCACGTGAATATAGTCGCGAACGCAACTTCCGTCACGGGTGTCATAGTCATCGCCATACACCTGCATTTGTGGTAATTTCCCTATGGCTGTTTGCGTGATAGCGGGAACCAGGTTTTGTGGCTTACCCAAAGGAAGCTCGCCAATATGAGCGGTTGGATGCGCTCCCACCGGGTTGAAATAACGTAGAAGTATCAGTTTGATATCTTCTACTGCAGCGATATCCTGGAGTATGCGTTCGCCCATTTGCTTAGTGGCGCCATAAGGCGATTCAGCAGGCTTTTGGGGAGTTTCTTCTGTAACGGGTATGCTATCAGGATTCCCATAAACCGTGCAACTTGAAGAAAAGACAAAGTTCTTTATAGCGAACTCTTTAACACACTTCATCAGGTTAATAAGCCCGATCATATTATTTTCATAATACATGAGGGGCTGTTCCACACTTTCGCCAACAGCTTTATATGCAGCAAAATGAATGATACCAGCTATGTCCTGGTTCTCTTCGAATATAGCCCGCGTATCGTCATAGTTTTTAAGATCAACAGGGTAGTTCTTTACTTTTTTCCCGGTAATCTTTGTTATACCCTCCAGCAAGTACGTCGTACTCCGGGAATTATCGTCTATAGAAATAACCTCAAATCCGTTTTCAATCAAATCAACTACAGTGTGAGAGCCAATGTAGCCGCAGCCTCCTGTTACTAAAATCTTAGCCATAATTTTTCCTTTAGCAGTTACTATATTAATGTACCCCTTTCTCTTTCATAATGCGGTTTAGCCATTTGAGCATAGCAAAGCACATAATGGCCGCCGCCAGCAACAATACGAAGTTGAGCAGAAAATAATATCTTTTGTCATCGTAGGTATCCCACATTGTCGCCAACACACCGGATAATTTGTTACCAATTGAAGTGCTCAGGAACCAACCTCCCATCATAAGCGAAGTAATACGTACAGGACTTAGTTTTGAAACCAGCGACAAGCCCATTGGCGACAATAAAAGTTCTCCGATTGTTATTACACCATAGCTACAAAATAACCACAGCACACTTGCCTTCTCTGTGCCATTCTTAGTAGCAGAAACAGCCGCCACCATTACAAGAGCAGAAAGCCCTGAAATAAGTAAACCGAACGCAATTTTTGTAGCAGTGGATGGCTCAGCATTCCTGCGGCGCATCCATGCAAAAAATGCAACGATGAGAGGAGTGAGAATAATTACCCAACCCGGATTGATGGACTGACTAAGGTTGGTGGCCCAAAGGCTCACATCGTTTCCGTCAGTAGGCCTGTCTTCGGCAGGAACGTTTCTAAAGTAGGTGGGGTAGTTGTACTCCTTCACAATTTGTCCGTCAGCAGTTTTTTGCAGCCTGAATTGTTCATCATAAAATGCTACTGAATCATTCACATACTTCACCGGCTGAGAGAGGCTGAATGTCTCGAAAATATCCTTCGATGTTCCGCTCATTTCTCTGTCAGTATAGCGGTCAGCCCATGTATTTAAGGCGGACCCATTTTGCTTAAACACGGCCCAAAACAAAACGACAACGGCAAAAATGGCCAGTAATGCTGCAACCTGCCGTTTCTCGTTCGAAGGAGCTTTGAAATACAAGGTGGAATAAAATATTATTACAGGAATACAGGCAAATATGAAAGCATCAGTGGAGTCTGAGCCCACTAATGCGCCTGGTATAAGCCATCCAACGATGCCGGCAACAATTGAAGGCACAAGTATTAATCCTACTATTTTACTCATGGGCATATCATTCGGGCCTACTCCTTTCTTAATATCATAAGCCTTATAGTGCCGGGTGCCAATGAGGAAGATTAGTACACCTATAAACATGCCGATGCCAGCAGCCATAAATGCTGTGCCCCAGTTGAACATATTATAAAGTGCGGCACCAAAAAAATTACATACAAAAGCTCCAATGTTTATCCCCATGTAGAAGATGTTGTAGCCATCGTCTTTTTGATGTTGATGTTGCGGAGTGCTGTAAACGTTGCCCAGTAGCGTAGATATATTTGGCTTGAAAAAGCCGTTACCTAAAATCACTAATGTCATCGCCATATAAAGGACACTTAAGCTATGTACCGCCATCAGGCAGTATCCTGCACCCATCATCAATCCACCGATAATGATCGATTTCCGGTAGCCCAAATACCTGTCTGCCAACAAACCCCCAAGAAAGGGAGTAAGAAATACCAGGCCGATAAATGTCCCGTACAGGTCGGCAGACTCCGCCTCAGTCATAGCAAAGCCTTCCTTTACATCTTTTAGATAAAGCGTAAAAATCCCTATCATAAGATAGTAACCAAAACGTTCCCACATTTCTGAAAAAAAGAGATACGGTAATGCCTTTGGATGCTTGGTTTTAGGGGCGTTCGTAGTCATATGGCGACAAGTGAAGTTTTAAAAAGGGTATAAAGAAAAGACATTTTACATTAGTAACTAGGTAAGCGCATACATCTTGCCCGGTAAGCTTTTAATCACACCCTGCAGTTCTAGATTTAGAATGGCTGCCGCCACGCTGCTGCTGGTAAGACCGTTACCAAAATATATTTCATCGATATGAACACTGTCTTTCTTGTTCAGAATATCCATGATCGTTTGTTCGTCTTCGGTTAATTCTATAAAAAGTTCGCGTTGTTTCCTGGCCTGTCGTTTCTTTTTTTGCCAACCCATCGTTGAAAGCAATGTATCAACGTCCGTGAAGATGGCAGCTTTGTTTTGTTGTACCAGTTTATTGCTTCCCTCACTTTTGCTATCGCCAACCCGCCCTGGTACAGCAAAGACATCGCGGTTATAAGAAAACGCCATTTCTGCGGTAATCATGCTGCCCCCTTTTATTGCAGTTTCTACAATAACGGTCAGGTCGCTCATTCCTGCTACAATCCTGTTTCTGCGGGGAAAGTTGTGCCGATCGGGACTTACATCATGTACGTTTTCAGTAATTAAACCGCCCTGCTCAATCATTTCTTTAGCAAGGGATCTATGTTCGCCGGGATAAATGGTCTTCAGGCCGTGCCCTAATGCTCCCACGGTGTTTAATCCATTATATAATGCAGCCCTATGCGCAATGGCATCAATGCCGAATGCAAGCCCGCTTACTATTAATACATTCAAGGCCGCCAGGTCTCCTACGAGTTGTTCGGTTACTTCGCGCCCGTATTCCGTATGGTTTCTTGTTCCAACTATAGCAACAACCTTTTCCGCATTTAGATCTGCATTACCACGGTAATATAAAACCGTTGGTGCATCATAGCAATGTCGTAATCGTTTAGGATAGGCTTCATCGTTCAGCAGCAGTATATTGATCTTATGCTTTTCGGCGAAGGCAAGCTCCTTTTCCGCGCGTTCAAAGTCCTTGAACTGTTTAATTGCGTCGGCCCTGATTTGTCCAATCTTTTCAACTCCGCCTAGCTGCCTGGTCTTAGCCTTAAATACATCTTCTGCGCTACCAAAATGTTCTATCAATACGCGGGCTTGAACCGGACCGATTCCGGGAACAAGAGTCAGGGCTATTTGTTTTTCTAAATCAACGCTCATTTGGCGAAATGAAGGTAGGAGTTTGCGACAATAGAAATGATGACTAAATTGTTGAAAATATATCTTGCTTCCACCTTACGTCAACATAAAGGAAAGGTCTTTACTTGCCAGGCTCGCTGCCATGAAATTGAAGCAGCCGAGGGTAGCCATGGTTTTGGCCACTACCATCCATTTATGGGGCGTAACCAGGGAAGAATTTCTTGCAAACCCGCGATGGGTGAGGCATGAGTTGACGCATGTATTGCAGTTTCAAAGGTTGGGAATTATCAGGTTTCTTTTAGTCTACCTATGGGAGAGCATAGCAAGGGGCTACAAAAACAACCGGCTGGAAGTAGAAGCAAGGTCAAGTGAAGGGGAAAGCGATGACAAGTTAGCTTAATACGTCTGGGAAGTTCCAGCGGCCCGGAGCACTTCTAATACCGGGTCTGCATGCTGCTGGCTCGGATTAAGTGAAGTAAGGATCGAGAGAGAAGTCTTTATCCTATTATCCCGTAACTTGCGGCTACCCCTCCAACGTCCTGGTTGAGAGGAACCAAAACGAAGAAAATGTTTCATTCTTCTTACTACAATTTTTAAAGATGACTAATTTAATAAGGGTTTTGCTGCCCGTTGTTTTGATGTTTTCAGGCGCTAATGGTTTTTGTCAAAGCTGCAAAGACAATATCTATTTTATGCAAGGCGCTGAAATTGAGTATAAAACCACCGTTACCACTACTACCCTCAAGGGAATGAAGCAGGTACCTGCCGGCACCACCACCTATTTTGTTGACCGTGTTACGGACAGCAATAACCTGGTTTATTCTTTTCTCAGGATCAAAGTAAGAGCGAGTAGTTGTGATGCCGGATACGAAAAAAGCATGGTGATTACGTGCGATGGATCCAAAGGGCTGGATGTGGACCTCTTGTCCGTAGTAGGAGTTGATACCGGTTATGCATGCGATGTAATTCCTAAGCTTGCCCATAAGTACAGGTATTTCTCCTACCAGGAGATAAAAAAAGTTACCGGAAAGATGGTTATCCCCTTTGCCCTGGAGCCCGGTGCAACCATTCCCGGCGAAATGAAGGTGAAGCTTCGTACAGTGCAAAAGACCCCGGAAATGGGGCGTTCTTATGGCACCAATGGGCTAAACCAGATGGTGGCTATGGATGGGTTTACCGGGAGTCTGTCCGAACAGCGAATAGATGGAACGATTGAAACATCGGACGGCCGGGTTGTATCCACTGAGAAAATTACCACACTTGTAGGCGAGTTGGATGCTTACAAGCTTAGCTTCAAAATGAAGTTTGACATTGGCGGAGGGATAATGGGTCCCATTATTACAACCGTGTCAAATTATTACCATCCAAAATTCGGATTGATAAAAGGGGGCAACAGTTGGGGAGGCGTAGAACTTAGCAGGTACAAGTTGCCTTAAATATCTACCGGGCTAATGCATCCGGGGCATCTCCAGGCAGATTGTTACATCAACCACTCCAGCTCGCCCCAGTTGCAGGC
>JAEZDR010000066.1 GCA_023433265.1 Bacteroidota bacterium
CTTTTTGGTGACTTTTTGGGTCAAGCCAAAAAGTTACCCCGCGCCGGGTAGGCGCTTGCAGCCCATCCATGAGCATCATGTATTTATTGACCGCCCGTCAACTTAGTTCACCAACATTACAAAAGACAAAGATGTCTCCACTGCGCCCTTCGTTTCTACGGGCTCCGGTAGACGTGACGCTACGTGTAGGAGTTTCGTCATCCAACCGCCGCGCACTCCCGTCTCATCTCCTTCCGTATTCTAAAGCGCTGCCTGACCTGGAGGATCGGCCTAAGAAAAATGCCGTTAAGAAAATGGGCTGTGAGGGCGTAAAAATGAATTCTCCTCAGTGATATTGATAGACCGCATTTGCTGCGATGACTAAAGATGGCAAGCTTGGCGTTAGGCTTATTCATTTTAGCCCGAGCAGCACATTTTTAGGCAATTTTTCTTAAGCCTTGACCTTTTTGGTGACTTTTTGGGTCAAGCCAAAAAGTTACCCCGCGCCGGGTAGGCGCTTGCAGCCCATCCATGAGCATCATGTATTTATTGACCGCCCCTCGTTCCTCGGGCTCCTGTCGATATGACGCCGTAAAACTCCGTATGCAATCCCGACGCCTCATCGGGGATCTCACTCCCTCACATTAACATACTTTAACACTCCCACCTGAAATATATCATAGGTTACTACTATAACCCCCTCTACCTTGCCCTAACCTTAAACCCCCAAGGTATATGACTTCTTATGAAATCCTCAGCTACCTCAACTCAGACGAAGCAAGGAAAAACAAGTTTGTAAAGCTCACTTTCGTCAACGGAGAAACCATCAAGGTAATTTTCAACCGCAACGACCAAATCAAGGAATTTGCCGACGAAAACCTGTGGATGGTTGTCATGCCCGACAAGTCTGCCAGGATCATGGAATTCAACGGCACCAACCTCCAAAAAATTGTGGCAGATAACACGCCGGTGGTGATAGAAGCAGTGGGTAAAGACAGAGACCACAAGCTGCAAATGGCGGCGGCAAGGTAACACTGCTTCCAATTGGCATCCCGTTAGGTATTATTATCCTGGACAACCTAGGGTCATTGAATGTTCTAACTCAGCGTGTTAGCGCTTTGTTCCCGAAATTATTGCGGTAAGCCGTACATTTGCGCGCCTGTAAAAAAGGCAAGGTTCCTTGTGCCCATACACAACCCTGATCTATGCTGTTTAACTCATTGTCGTTTGCTATCTTTTTTCCGGTAGTTTTTTTCCTGTACTGGTTTGTAGCGAAAAAGAACCTGCGGCATCAAAACATTTTACTGTCAGTAGCAAGCTATTATTTCTATGCCTGCTGGGACTGGCGGTTCATGTTCCTCCTTCTTTTCTCAACCATTTTAGACTATTATACCGGCTTACAAATTGAAAAAGCGCCTAACCAGAAGATGCGCAAGTTCTGGCTTTGGCTAAGCATCGGTGTAAACCTTGGGTTCCTGGGGTTGTTTAAATACTATAATTTCTTCGTTCAGTCCTTTTCGGAGTCTGTTTCCTACCTGGGACTTACCATTAATCCCTGGACGTTGGAAGTAATCCTGCCGGTAGGTATTTCGTTTTATACCTTCCATGGTCTCTCGTACGTGATTGATATTTACAACAAGCGGATTCATGCGGAAAGAAACTACATTGATTACTCGCTGTTTGTGGCTTTTTTCCCGCTGCTTGTCGCTGGTCCCATCGAAAGGGCAACTCACTTGCTTCCGCAGGTAAAAAAAGAAAGGGTTTTCGAGTACAGCCGTGCAGTAGACGGCATGCGGCAGATCTTATGGGGGCTCTTCAAAAAGGTTGTCATCGCCGACAACTGCGCCGTGTACGCAAACATGATCTTTGAGAATCCGGGCGACCATTCTGGTAGCACGTTGGTGCTGGGTGCACTCTTCTTCACTTTCCAGATTTACGGAGACTTTTCGGGTTATTCTGATATTGCGTTAGGAACGGCTCGGCTCCTCGGCTTCGACCTGCTTCGCAATTTTGCCTATCCCTATTTTTCAAGGGATATTGCTGAATTCTGGCGTCGGTGGCATATTTCCTTATCAAGCTGGTTCAGGGACTATGTATATATACCGCTTGGCGGAAGCAAAGGCGGCATGTGGATGAAGGTGAGAAACACCTTTATCATTTTTCTTTTGAGCGGGTTCTGGCATGGCGCCAACTGGACTTTTATTATCTGGGGGTTACTGAATGCTATTTATTTCTTACCGCTCTTGCTCACCAACAAAAACCGGACACACCTTGGCGTAGTGGCAGAAGGAAGGTCACTGCCAACGCTGAAGGAATTAGGAGCAATGCTGCTAACTTTCAGTTTGACAGTATTTGCCTGGATATTCTTTAGGGCGGAGAGTGTGGGGCAGGCGTTTGTATTTATAAAAGGTATTTTCTCGCCATCAATATTTTCAATTCCAGATATTGTTTCAAGATCTGATTTCAAGCAGCTATTTCTGCTGTTAGCTTTTTTTATAGGTATCGAATGGTGGGGAAGATCTCACAACTATGGACTTGCAAAAATTCAATTCTTTAGCAGATCGATCTATAGAACGACAATTTACGTTGTGCTGTTAACCCTGATACTGTTTTTTGGAAACTTCGATGAAAACGAATTTATTTATTTCCAGTTTTAGCATGAAAAAGTTTCTAATCAAGTCCTTTGCATACGCTGTCATTTTATTAGCCGTTATCGGTATTGTAAACTATGTAGGTGATGCGGCTAATATCTTCAAAGAAGGCTTTGAAACAAAGATTGCCGAAATTATCTGCAGAGGTGAAAATGCCACAAACATTAGCAACTATGACGAGAGGCTAACTCAACGTGAAATCATAAAATGTAAGTCCTTCGAGAATTTTACAATTGTTCTTGGCTCCTCTCGCACAATGCTTATCAGTAATAACTTATTGCAACAAAAAAATGTTTTCAACAGCTCGGTAAGTGGAGCTTCAATTGAAGACTTGATAGCTATTTATCAGATGTACAAAATAAGGAAGCTCCGACCAGTAAAGGTGATAGTTGGTTGTGATCCTTGGTTATTTAATGAAAACAACGGCCAAACCAGGTGGCGATCCATCAAAGAGTACTATGACATGTCCGTTGGTGACGATGGCCTAAGTGAAGGGTCAAGCAAAACAGCCCAGCTTATCTCGGTCTCGTATTTCCAGTCGAGCGTGAAAACGCTGTTTAAAAAGACACCCCTTCCAAAAAACACAAACGTCCCATGTAACGCGATGCTGACAAAATTAATTGATGGATCTATTTGTTATGGGGAAGACTTTCGCAACGCAGGAAAAAATGAAGTTGAAGCAAAGGCAGCAAAGTATTTAACAGGTGAAATATACGGTCTGAAAAACTATAGGGAAATCTCTTCCAGGCAATGGGAATTGTTTGACAGTTTGATCCAATCACTACTCGAACAGAACATAAGAGTGGAATTATTTCTGGCTCCTTACCATCCGAAAGTGATTAAGCATTTTAGGTCTGAGAATAGGATAGTGTTTGATGTGCAGGACCGTTTAAAAAAGTACGCTAGTAAGATGCGCATATCTTTAAAAGGATCCTTTGACCCTAAGGATGTAGGATTAGAGTCATCGGACTTCTATGATGGCATGCACCTAAGAGAGAGTGGTGTAAAGAAAATACTAGACATGCCTTAGACGTACTTGCTTCTCTAATGTAGAACAATATTTAATTATCGGAATCCTATGCCAGTCCTCTTAGAAATTGCCGCTTTCAACTTAAAGTCAGCCATCGATGCAGCGCAGGCCGGGGCAGACAGGATAGAGCTTTGCGAGAACCTGCCTGAAGGCGGCGTCACTCCTTCCTACGGAAGTCTTAAGATTGCCCTGGAAAAGATTGCAGTCCCGGTTTTCCCCATCATCCGCCCCAGGGGAGGCGATTTCTTTTATGATAGTAACGAGTTCGCCGCATTACTCACCGATGTGAAGCTTTGCCGTGAATTGGGTTTCGGGGGCATCGTAACCGGCGTATTGAAAAGAAACGGGCAAATTGATAGGGACAGGATGTCCGCAATAGCGGAGGCAGCCGGTGATATGCAACTCACCTGTCACCGGGCTTTCGACAGAGCCCTTGATCCTTTTGAAGCCCTGGAGAACTTAATAACCCTGGGTTTTCATAGGGTACTCACAAGCGGTCAGCAAAACGAAGCCACAGAGGGAGTCGGTTTAATCAGGGAATTAAATAAAACTGCCGGCGGCCGCATCCTCATCATCCCCGGTAGCGGGGTTACCTCAGCCAACATCAAATTCCTGGCAGAAGAAACACAGGTTAAGGAGATCCACTCCTCGGCCCGTAAGATGGCACCTTCCCAAATGGATTTCATTCACCCGGTAACCGGATCGCTCAGTACCGTCTCAATTGATGCAGAAGATATTAAGAAAATGAAACAGGAGTTAACGTCGTTGCGATGACCCTGCCACAGAATGAAGCAGCCGAAAGCTTGTCCGCCCACCGGCGGAAAGCAATCTCTGCCTCTTGGAGCGTGATTAACTACATGCCGTCATCTCGACCGCAGCGCGACGCAGGAGCGCGAAGCGGAGAGATCTTTTGCTCTATGATGATGAAGTAAAACTCAGGCCTACAAAAGACAAAGATGTCTCCACTGCGCCCTTCGTTCCTTCGGGGCTTCGGTCGACATGACGCTGCTAATTACCTGAATTCCATGAAAACTGATTTTTTGCCCGTCCTCTCGCCGGTAGCAGCGGAGAGATCTTTCTCCCATTGATTACGCCTTGTGGTTAGCCGTCACGCTGAGCGACAACGAAAAGTCTTTATCCCTCAAATACTGACTAAATAACAATAAGCAACAAAAACTTATATTAAGGACGGGAAGTATCCTTTACCGCACTTGCAGCTGGCTGCGCTACGTTCAGCATACCGTGCAGGGGCAGCCGCGGGGGGCTTAAATGCCTAAAGCATGTTAAACGGGCGCTATGAACAACCGTTAGTTTATTCATTTTGTATATTTGCGCGGCATTGAAGACATCTATTAATTAAGAACGCCCATAAATCCGACTCCACTATTAGGTGGACCTTGTTTCAAACTGATGAAAAAAATTCTTGTGACCGGCACCGCCGGGTTTATCGGTTTCCATCTCGCAAAGCTGCTGTTATCCAAAGATTACGAAGTAGTTGGCCTTGACAACATTAACGACTATTACGACGTAAACCTAAAGTATGCCCGTCTTGAGGAGACCGGAATTTCGAAAGCTGCCATTGCTTATAATACGCTGGTGCGCAGTTCAAAACACCCGAAATACACATTTATTCAGCTAGACCTTTCAGACAAACAAGCAATCCTTGAGCTGTTCAAGTCGCAACAGTTTGACGGTGTGGTAAACCTAGCTGCACAGGCAGGTGTAAGGTACTCGCTCGAAAACCCCCATGCCTATACCGAAAGCAATGTTACTGGCTTTTTAAACATCCTGGAAGGTTGCCGGGCTATCAATATAAAGCACCTTGTATATGCAAGTACGAGCAGTGTGTATGGCCTCAACACCAAAATGCCTTTGAGCCCGCATCAAAATACCGAGCATCCCATGACGTTGTATGCGGCTACCAAGAAAGCAAACGAAATGATGGCGCATAGTTACAGCCACCTGTTCGGTTTTCCCACTACCGGCGTTCGCTTCTTCACGGTTTATGGCCCCTGGGGCCGGCCAGATATGGCTTTGTTCCTTTTTACGAAGGCCATAATGGAAGGAAAACCCATAAAAGTCTTCAACAACGGCGACATGATACGGGACTTCACTTATGTAACTGACATAGCCGAAGGCCTATCGAGGATATTAGAAAAACCAGCTTCGCCCTCAGCGCAATTCAATGGAAATGAACCAGATAGCTGTATTTCATCAGCCCCTTACCGTATTGTGAATATCGGCAACAACAGCCCCGTGGTTTTATCCGAATACATAGAAGCAGCAGAAGCCGCTCTCGGCAAAAAAGCGATAAAAGAGATGCTACCCATGCAGTTAGGCGATGTTCCTGCAACCAATGCAGATGTAGCCGATCTTGTGCAGGAGTACGGCTACAAACCGGAGGTAAAAGTAAAAGACGGTGTTGCTAACTTCATTAATTGGTACCTGGAATACTTCCAGCCCGCATCCGCAACGAGTCAAGCCAGCTAAACAGTTATTTTGATCTGATAGAAAATGAAAAATCAAAGGGTTAACAAAAGAAGTTTATTAAAGCCGGAAGCCAATCGGCGCTATTCACTATTCACTATTCACTATTCACTCTTTCTCCTCCTCCTCTTCGCATCCTGTACAAGCGTCAAACAGCTTCGCTACTTCAACGACCTGCCGGATACAGCAAACGTCATTAACCTACCCTTGATGGTGCAGGAAGAAAGAATTATACAGAAGGCAGATAAACTTGCTATTACAATTGCAGGCTTTAGTGAAGAAACTACGGCAATCTTTAACAATTATGGGGGGATTCCGACTTCTGGTGGTAATAACGGTAACCGTCAGCAGACTGGCCAAGCCAGCGAACTAGGGGGGTTTCTAGTTGACAAGTACGGAGAGATCGAATTTCCTACCATTGGTAAGGTTAAGGCAGAGGGGTTGACTTCAAGCAAATTAGCTGACACTCTCAGATCAATGGTAGCTCCGTATTTGAAGAACCCTATAACCAACGTCCGTTTTATGGAGCTTCGATTTACAGTTTTGGGCGAAGTTCGGGGACCGGGACAAAAAACGCTGCCCTACCAAAGAACCACTTTATTGGATGCATTAGGAGCCGCGGGTGATCTACCAAGGAGCGCAAAGAGGTATGATATACAAGTATACAGGGATTATAACGGCATTAGACGCATTATGAAACTAGACCTTAGGAAGCAGGAAATTCTAACTGACCCCGAACTTTTTTTTGTCAAACATAATGACATTATTATTGTTCAGCCAAGGGATGTTGCCCTTTTCAGAGAAGAAGCAGCTACATACCTCGGGGTTGTTTCTACGGTTCTGGCTTTCGCTACACTAATAATAACATTATCAAGATAAATGGTTCGCGAAGATAAATTCACAGAAGAAAACAAAGAAGCTGGTTCAGGAACAGGGCTAGT
>JAEZDR010000094.1 GCA_023433265.1 Bacteroidota bacterium
GCTTACAAGTTTGCCTTCTACCTGCACGGCGCTACCTTTTTGAAACAGTTTTTCGGCTACCTCTGCTGTCTTGCCCCAGGCCACTATGTTGTGCCAATAGGTCTGGCTTACTTTCTCGCCTTTCTTATTCGTATAGTTCTCATTCACTGCAAGGCTGAGTCTTGCCATCTTCTGCCCGGTGCTTACTGTCCTGATTTCAGGTGCGCTACCTAAATTTCCTACCAGTTGTACTTTGTTTCTCGGGTTCATAACCTATATTTTAAATTGTTCTGAATGCTTAGTGTCAATTGCTACACAAATGTGGGTTAGCCTTGAAAGCATAGCCGGAGATTAGCCATGTACTTACGGAAATAAGCGATTATAAACGTTTAGTAATCGGATAATAAGTACCTTTCTACCATGGAAACTGCTGAGAAAACCTGTCTTAGCTGTTCAAAACCGTTAAGGGGCAGGAGTGATAAGAAATTCTGTGACGACTACTGCCGCAGCAGCTATAACAACAAACAACACGGGGTAGAAGGCCCTGAAGTAAAGGCCATCAACACGGCACTTAAGAAAAACCGGCGCATACTTGCCGACCTGCTGGGAGGAGATGAGTTAACCCGCTGCAGCAAATCGAAGCTTTTGGAAAAAGGCTTCCAGTTTAAGTATCTCACCCACCACATCATGAATAAAAAAGGTAACACCTACAATTTCTGTTATGAATATGGATACCTGCCGCTCGAAATGGAGCAGGTGCTTGTGGTAAAGCAAACGGAACGGAAAGCAAGTGTTGTGCACCGGCAGGAAACGGCATCGGCTGAATAGGCAGCTCTTTGTAAGCTGCTGTACAACCTCCGATCTTTCTTGTGACCTGTAGTGGAACCTGATCGGTAACCAACTACTAACCCAATCTGTCCTATACCTCCCATCTGTCCAATTTACGTCATCATCATTCAAACTTCTGCCAAGGTAGGGGAGAAGGTACTGTGACAGTGCTGGAGGAGTGCTGATGCCGTGGAGATGAAGTGGAGACGTAGTGCTAATCGAGTGCTAGTCGAGTGCTGTTCGAGTGCTAATCGGGTGCTAATCGAGTCCTAATCGATTGCTAATCAAGTACTACTGTAGTGCTGATGTAGTGGTGTTTTTCCTACGCACTGGTACCCGGTTTCGTCCTGCCAATAAGCTTTTTGGTGTATCGTTTTTTTCTCACGCAAACGTGGTGGATAGGTTTGTACTGTCAATAATCAAACCGCATAAACTAAACATCACTCTTATGAAATTACTTCTATTTCTCCTCGCTGCTTTGCTAATGGTTCCTGCCGCTGCACAGGTAAATGGTTCCGTATTGGATGCAGATGGCAAACCGTTAGGCCAGGTGTCGCTGGCCTTAATGAAAGACACTTCAGTCATTAAACTGGCAGCAAGTAAAAGCGACGGCAGCTACAGCTTCGCGGTCACAGCACCGGGTAGCTATTTTGTGAAAGCTACGCATGTGGGATTTGCAGCTGCAAGGTCAGCGGCTTTTGTCCTGTTTGGCCAACCAGTGACTGTGCCCGCAATCAGGTTGGAAAAATCTGCTTCCTCCTTGCAAGGTGTAACGGTTACCGCAAGGAAACCCATGATAGAAGTGAAGGGCGACAAAACCATTTTGAATGTGGAAGGAACCATCAACGCTATTGGTTCAGATGCGCTAGACCTCCTGCGTAAAAGTCCCGGCGTAACGGTTGACAAAGACGATAATCTTAGCATTAGCGGTAAGAACGGTGTGCAGGTTTTCATAGACGGGAAGCCAAGCCCGCTTGCAGGTAACGACCTGGCGAACTATCTCAAGACCATGCAAAGTGCACAAATTGAAGCCATAGAGGTTATCACTAATCCCTCAGCAAAATATGAGGCAGCCGGAAACGCAGGCATCATCAACATAAGGCTGAAGAAGGATAAAAGCATGGGTACCAATGGTAGCGCGAATATGGGGTACAATGTGAGCACCTACGCAAGGTATAATGGCGGGCTGTCAATAAATCACCGTAACAGCCGCATGAATATCTATGGCAATTACAACTACAACAACATGCAGATGGAGAGTAATTTGCATCTTTATCGCAGCGTGGCAGATACACTGTTCCGGCAACAGAGCCGCATCCTTTTTCAAAACAGCGGTCATAACTTTAAAACAGGCATGGATTATACCATGAACAAACGTTCAAGTTTTGGTATGGTAGTCTCCGGCAATTTTGGCAGCCCGCATGTAAACAACACGAGTACAACGCCAATCGTAAGCCTGGAGAACAGTATGGTTGACAGGATATTAGTGGCAGACAATCAAACCCGCATGAAGCGTAATAACATTAACTACAATGTAAACTACAATTTCAACGGCAGCAATGGAAGTACCTTTTCCTTCAATGCAGACTACGCCACCCATAACATGAACAACAACCAACTTCAGCCAAACACATACTACGATGCCGCCGGTGTGACTGTGTTGAATAAGGTGAATTACCAAATGATAACACCCACCACTATCAGGATCACTTCTATGAAGTTTGACTATGAAAGCAACCTGGGGAAAGGCAAGCTGTCAGTAGGTGGCAAGAGTGCTTTTGTAAATACTGACAATGATTTTCAGCGGTACAATGTGCTTTCTACAGGAACACAGGTAGATTACGACCGTAGCAATCGCTTCACCTATAAAGAGGAGATCCAGGCAGGTTACACCAGTTACAGTCAGCCATTCAAGGGAGGTATGTTCCAGGTAGGGCTAAGAATAGAAGAAACAAAGTCGGAAGGAACTTCCAATGGTTTCAAAAAGAATGGAGGAACTTACGAGGCAACCACCACCGGCTTCAAACGCAGCTATATAGACTACTTTCCTTCAGCCTCTGTTACCTTGAACAAGAATCCAATGAAACAATGGAGTTTTACTTACAGCAGGCGCATAGACAGGCCGGCTTACCAGGACCTCAATCCTTTTGAGTTTAAGCTGGATGAATATACTTTCCAGAAAGGTAACGTAGCACTTCGTCCGCAGTACACGAACAGCTTTGGCATATCGCATACTTATAAGTACAAATTGAACGTATCGCTCAACTACAGCCATGTAAAGGACATCTTCACACAGCTTATGGACACTACGGATAAGAGCAAGAGTTTTGTTTCGAAGCAGAACCTTGCCACACAGGATGTGCTTGCACTTAATGTAAGTTACCCTTTCATGTACAAGTCTTTTACGTCATTCATAAACTTCAATAGCAATTACAGCCGGTACCATGCCGACTTTGGCGCAGGCCGCAAGATTGACCTCGATGCCTTTGGCTTAACCTTATTATCGCAAAACAGCTACCGCTTTGGAAAGAACAAAAGCTACACCGCCGAAATGACTGCAATGTTTATGGCGCCTACGGTTTACCAGGGTACGCTGAGAGCAAAAGCCATGGGTGGGATTGACCTTGGCATTCAAAAGCAAATCATGAAGGGTAAAGCAACGGTAAAAGCTTCGGTAAGCGATGTATTTCAATCTATGCGCTTTAGAGGTACCAGCGAATTTGCCGGTCAGAAAACCGCGTTAAACAGCAGTTGGGAAAGCAGGCAGTTTAAGCTAAGTTTCAACTTTAGGTTTGGCAATGCACAGGTAAAAGCAGCAAAACAAAAGAGCAGCAGCGCCGAAGATGAAAACAAGCGTGTAAATGGCGGCAATGGCGGTATAACACCCGCAATAGGCCAATAATCATTAAAATAACGCCCGGTGTTGTATTTTCAACACCGGGATCTTTAAGTTATGGAAACGACTACAATAGGTACTACAAGGCGATTCAGGTTTTGGAATGTTTTCTGGGTTGTACTGGCACTCTTTATATTCCTGTTCATTTTTGGGCTGATGGCTGCATCTATCAATCCCATTGCAAAGGCAGAACTGGACAAACACGACTTTCTGGCTTTAAAGAACATTATCAGCCAGGTGGTGTCTTTCACTTTCACGGTGGTCTATTACTACCTCACCCTTAACTTGTTTTATAAACTAATGGCGCAAAAGCGCCCTTTTATCGATTATCTTAAAAGAAGCGTAATCATTGTCATCGTACTACTGGTTTATTACTCGCTTTCTTACCTGGGCTTTGATGATAGGGAGATAAAGAGCAAGATAACCATCCCGTTGATGGTGTTCTCGTACTTCATTTCCACAGCCTTCTATCTTGGCTTATCTATACTGATAGCCTACCTCGTGTATCTCCGCGATGAGAAGAAACAAAACAAGATACTCGAAGAGCAAAAGATGCAATTGGAGTTGGAGAAGTCTGCTGCCAATTTCAACTTCCTGAAGGCACAGATAAACCCCCACTTCCTGCATAATACACTCAACTTCTTATATGCGAAGTCGCTTCCGTACTCTGAAGAACTTTCAGAAGGCATTCTCACACTCAGCGATATTATGCGTTACGCTTTGAGTGAGGGGAATGCGCGTGATGGTAAAGCCCCTCTGAAGGATGAAATAGAGCATATGCAGAACGTGATAAAGATCAACCAGCTTCGCTTCAGCAACCAGCTTAATGTTCAGTTTGAAGTGGATGGGAAGGTGAACGGCCAAATGATTATTCCATTTGTTCTAATTACCCTTGTAGAAAACGCTTTTAAACACGGCGATCTTAAGAACACGGCCTACCCGATAAGCATAAGACTGTCCGTTGAAGAAAAGACGCTGGCGTTTTATTGCAGCAATAAAAAGAAAACAGGCCCTAAGGAACTATCGACGGGTATTGGGCTCGACAATATAAGGAAGCGGCTGGAGCTGGCTTATGGAAATAACTTCACCTATAACGTGAAGGATGAAGACGGTTATTATTCAACAGAACTTATCATTACTGCATTATGATTAACTGCATCATTGTTGACGATGAGCAACATGCAATAGATATCCTGGAACATTACGTGAGGCAGGTGCCGCACCTGGTGCATGCAGGCTCCACAACAAATCCACTGGAAGCGTTGCAGATGGTTGCACAGCAAAAGATTGATCTTGTTTTTCTTGATATTCATATGCCCGAGCTATCGGGCATTGATTTTATAAAAGCTATTAAGGGCAAGGCTAAAGTGATACTCACTACTGCCTATAGCGAGTTCGCTTTGGAAAGCTATGAATTGGATGTGGTAGACTACCTGCTAAAGCCGGTTAGGCTGCCAAGATTTTTACAGGCTGTGCAGAAGGCTGCTGCTATAATAGAAACTCCCGCTGTACCCTCTTTGCCTGAAGATAGCAGCGATGATTACATCTTCGTAAAAACAGAAAGCAAAGGCAAGCTCATCAAGATTAACCTGTCCGATATAGATTACATAGAGGGAATGAAGAATTATGTTGCCATTTACCAGGGCAGCGACAAAACGATGGTGCTAACCAGTATGAAGGAATTGGAAGAACGTTTGCCGCGCAATAAGTTCTTGCGTGTGCACAAAAGTTTCATCATTCCTTTTCAAAAGATTACAGGACTGGAAGGAAACAGGGTCCACATTAAAGGAGTAAAAGCCGAAATACTGATAGGCGAAAGTTACAAAGCAGAGGTGATGGAACTGGTGCGCACGCGCATGATACAGTAAAAGAAATCAGGTTACCCCTTTTATCCATTCTACCATTTGTTGCAAGGCCCTTGGGGAAAAGGTTTGTTCTATCTCGGTATATTCACTCACGTTACCGGTTTTCGATTCCTGGAAAAGATGGTTGAGGTTTTCCAGTTCTACTGTCTTTAGTTTCTTATTGCCACCAGATTCAATTGCCGTCTTTATCGCCGCTAGATTAGCCTTGGCGGGTACCTGGAAATCTTTGCTGCCGTTTAGGGCAAGCACCGGCACTTTTACCTTTTTGAGGTATTCAGCAGGGGTGGTTTGCAGCAGGCTTAATACTTCGCTCCCGGTTATCTGTCCTATCAGCGCTTTGCGTTGTTCTTCAGGCATCATCAACATTTCGGGCTGCCGCCGGAAATAGGCGTCAAGTGAGTCCTTCAGTAGCGAAGTATCCAGGCCAGACCTTATTATCTTATAAGCACCGCCTAGCAATTGCTGTCCAACGCCTATTTGTTTTTCATCTATTCCAAGCATTCTTTCATAAGTTGCTTTTTGTAGCAACATTAATTCATCGCCATTCATGCCCGGCCCGGCAAGCATTATTACCCAGCTCACATCTTTATTTTCTGATGCCAGTTTAGGTGCCACAATTCCGCCGATGCTATGGCCGATTAATCCTATCTTCTTCGGCTCCACCTCTTTCCTTGTTTTGAGATAGTTAAGCGCCGCCGTTACATCGTTGATTGTTGTGCTAATGCTGGTAGAAGCCACAGTTCCGCCAGACTTGCCAACGCCACGGTCGTCGAAGCGCAGCACGGCTATCCCACTCTTTGTAAGCTCATCAGCGATTAGCAGATATGGCTTATGGCCAAACATATCACCATCCCTGTTTTGCGGGCCGCTACCGCTAATAATAATGGCCACCGGGTACCTACCTTCTTTTTTCGGAAGAGAAAGCGTGCCTGCAAGTTGTATTTTGTCTTTGCCATTATGAAAAACAACCTCCTCTGTATGATATTTGAAAGGTGGCTTTGGTTCCTGGGGGCGGTTCATAACAATGTTGCCCCTTGTTAGCTTTAGCTTGAACTTCGTGCCGCCTTGTGCCCAATAGCCTTCAATATCATTCGCTGCATTAAGTTTCCCCTGGTACTCTGCTTTAAACTGCGGCATAGACAGCGCAAGCAAAGAGT
>JAEZDR010000114.1 GCA_023433265.1 Bacteroidota bacterium
GCCGACAGGTTTTCTCCATGAATATTTACAAAATTTTCTTTACTTGTGGGGTCAACTGTTGTTAAGCTTTTTTCAGGAGGAATGTTTGTCCCGATATTTTTTCGATAATCGACATTTGCTCTTTTCGGATGTTGGATCACACGTTTGTTTTCCAAGCCCTGGTGGTCGATAACAACACTGATTGATTGCTTAGTTGGCGGATCGCCCTTTTGTACCTTCGAATCAGGGTTCTGTAAAGATCCTTTTGTTGCTATCTTATCCACAGAAACAGATTGTTGTTTAGGCCCGATGGGCATCGTAGCTACGGCAGTTTTTTCGTGAGTTTTATTATCCGCTTTTGATTTAGTTTTTGAAAGCGGGGATAGCATTTCCGGTGCGGTTGTTTTTTTACCGAGAGGGCTATCATCTAATTCATACCTGTTGCAAACGAATACAACCGGTATGAGCAATAGGAGCCAAAGCAACCGTCTTGCTTGTTTTCCTGGCTTTTTTTCTGCCTCAACGTGTGACAGAACCTGTTCAGTTCGCAATGCTTCCTGCAGTTTCTCCCAGTCTGAGGAGTCTGTCCGAAGCGGGTAGTCCGCAGCGGCTCTCCTTGCCAGTTGGTCGATATCGTCGTCTAAGAATTGCATAAAACTTCTTCCTGGTTTTTTTTGATAAATGACTGCAGTAGGGCCCTGGCTTTTGAAAGATTTGATTTTGAGGTTCCGACAGATATTCCAATCTGGTTAGCTATTTCCTGGTGTGTAAACCCGTCTATTACGTACATATTAAAGACAAGTCGGTAGGAGGGTGGCAATTTCTTTACTTCCTTCACTAGTTCCTTATAAAGAATGCTTTGATCAGACCCGGCGCTCTTATCTTCAATCATCCAAACATCCTCCGGAATAGCGCCTATCTCCGGCATGAAACTATTTTTTCTTAGGTCATCAATTGCGGTGTTAATCATGATCGTCCTTAGCCAGCCCATAAAGATCATTTCAACATTGTCTTTGTTATGGTGGTCAAACTTGTGCAGATTCTTAAAAACTTTCACGTATCCGTCGTGTACCACATCCACCGCTTTATCGTACCGGTAAATGTACCTGAACACTGTTTTTAGGCAATAACCATAGTAGCGCTCGTAAAGCACTTTTTGGTCTGCCGGGTTGTTTTTCAAACAACCTTCGATCACTGTTCTCAGGTTTTGCAAAGCCATTGTTAGTTAAGAATACGCAATTAGTTGCACAAGGTTGCCTGCTATTAATCAAAAATAGAAAGATATTATGAGAACGTGTTTTCTGAGAGGTTAGCGGTTTCTGTCTGCAAGCACAAAAAAGCCGGTGCACATGCTCCGGCTTTTTTTACTATTGTTTTTGGGGATGATTGAAGCATTACGCTGCTTTTCCCATCTGTTTCAGGTAGCTGATGTGCGAACTAATTGCCTGTCGCATATGCTTATATTCAACGTACTGCACCCCGTAGTCCTTACATACATCTTTGATTATCTTGCTGATAGCAGGATAATGGATATGGGAAATCTTGGGAAAAAGGTGGTGCTCAATTTGGAAATTCAGGCCACCAACCAGCCATGAAACGAGGCTGTTATTGGTGGCGAAGTTGGCCGTCGTTTTTAACTGATGCACCGCCCACTCATCTGCCAGTCTGTTATTGTCCTGATCAGGCATCGGGAAATGGGTATGTTCTACAGTATGAGCTAATTGAAATACTATGCTTAGTACAAGTCCTGCTACCATTGTAAAGATTAAAAAGCCTGCTGCCCATGGGCCAACACCCAGCTTTACAATTGGGATTACGATAAATAACATGTAAAACACAACCTTATAAAACCAAAAATGGAAATGATCGTCAAAACTCATCTTTTTAAGAGGCACGTCTCCCACCTTTTTGCTGAAATATTTCCGGTAGTCTGAGAAAAAAACCCAATACAAGTATAGAAAAGAGTACACAAACCAAAAATAGATGTGCTGAAACCTGTGCATTTTGTAAGGTTTTTGTGTACTCGCCATGCGCAGGAATGGTCTGGCATCCAGGTCATCATCAATTCCATCAATGTTGGTATAGGCATGGTGAATCATGTTATGCTTTACATCCCACATAAAGTGATTCCCGCCCAAAATGTTCAAAGAAAATGCTGCTAGTTTGTTCAAAAGTGGACTTCGGCTGAAAGAACCATGCGCACCATCATGCATAATATTAAACCCGATACTTGCCACCAGGCCGCCCAAAAGAATGCATTCAAGAATTCCAAACAATGCAGGTGGTGTAAAAAAAACAAGGTGTACATACACCGCAACAAATAAAACAAACAGAATGATAGCCTTACTAAATAGCTTAAAGTTGCCGGTTTGCGGCATTCCTTGCTTTTGAAAGTACTCATTTACCTTCGCCTTTAATACCGTGTGAAAATTGCCTGAGGTCGGCGAAAACTTAGGAGTAACGTACATAGTTCTAAATAGCTTTAAAGTCTTAATATTTTAGGTGGAATAACGGACTAATGCATCAAAACTGCTTATGCCAAGTGTTTTTTTGCTAATATATCCTTCGGCGTATTTAACACCAATTCTTTTGCCAAGCATCAAAGCCCTGGCTTTAATAGACTCCAGGAACTCTGGCGAGGATATATACGTTTCCGGCTCGTTGAGAGCTGGGTTATGAAACTGAGTCGTATAGCAAAGAATAGCTTCTAGCTTCTTTTCATGAGCACTCGAAATATCCACAACAAAATCAGGCTTCAAATACCTGTCTTGCAAATAGTGGAACAGGTAGGTGGCGCGCCATTCCGGCTGAGAATTTCCATCTACATGTGTCTCAATCTTACGCAGCCCGCTGAGAAAAGAAGCATCTTCTACGAGCTGCGCACTACGTCCATGGTCGGGATGCCTGTCTTCAGGGGCATTACATAAAATAATTTCGGGGCGGTATTTACGAATGGCAGTAATAACTTTCCTGATATTCGCTTCATTATGCTCAAAAAAGCCATCCGGCATTTCCAGGTTTTCTCTTACAGCAATACCCATCACTTTTGCAGCGGCATTAGCTTCCTCCTTTCGGGTTTCAGCGTTGCCCCTTGTCCCTAATTCTCCACGGGTGAGGTCTATTACACCCACTTTTTTACCTTCTTGTATCGCGGAAATAAGGGTCCCTGCGCAGCCAAGTTCAACATCGTCAGGATGAACACCAAAAGCAAGGATGTCGAGTTTCATGATAATCGAATCGCGAAATTAGGAAATTTGAGTAGAGTGCATTGAAGATTAACAATTAAGGACGAGGGTTTGTCCTCCTTTACATCTCGCCACTTGATTCGTCTTATTACATTATCGTACTACTCCATACATGCGTTCTACATCCTGAACTATTGACTCCATCGCTTTATCACTGCCTGCTGCACTGTACGTTTGTTTAAGGTTTGAGCCAAAAATCACAGCGATGGTTTGCCAGAATGCAGCGGTAAAACTGCCTTTGTACTCGTCAATAATTTCATAACAATTGTTGCCCGTTTGCCTGTAAATCAACTTCATCAGTACTCTCCCCTGGTAGACCGAAAGGTTGGTAATTTTATCGGCAAAATCTTTCTTTAGCTCCTTTTCCCTCGAACGTATAATTGCTTTGCGCTTTTTCTTGTCCTTTACGCCCTCCAACTGGTGATTGATGTCGTTCATCACCCGTGAAGCTGCCATGGCATAAGGATAGGTAACATATACCGCATTACGTAGCCGTGTCCACTCCCTCCACTTTTTCGTCTGAGCACGTGAAAGTTTTGCATATACCGTTACTTCTTCAAGCCAACCACCCGGAACAAGTGTTCCATCAGCCTCTCGAAAAGCTAATACCCTAATGGTATCATATCTCCCCACCTCGTCCTGTTGCGCGAGTGCGGGCAAGTATAAGCAAACATTTAACAGTAAGGTGATAATTATGCGGTTGTAAAACACAGGTCCTAAATTATTAAAAAGCTTGAATATTAATCCGGCAAACCGAAAAAAGTAACCTTTTGTATGCTTGCGGTGGAAAAGATTAACAATATATCGCTAATCCAGGTCTTGCTTGTTCCGGCAGATTGCCATGCCGCCAACCACCAAACCAAAACCGTAACAAAACGAGGGTTACGCTGATTTGTCATAAACAGCATTTTTAAAGTGTGGCAACCTCTGGAAAGATTTTTGATTTTTTTTAAGACCATTTGGCAATTATGTATGGAATACCCTTAGATAAATACGAATTTTGCGCCTTATGCACGAGATCGAACCGTTTTACAACTGGAGGCATATTTATGTAGCAGAGGACGATAAGCGTTCTCCCTTCTTCGGCGTGCCCCATAGTGAATTCGAGTTTACGCAAACAGTGTATAATTATTTCATCCATCCTCAATGGGACGACTTCGGCAGCCGGACGCTTTACTTAAAAATCATCTATGTTGATTATGAGCTCAACTTCTGTGTGATTGAGCTAATTGGAGAGTGGAATGATGCCATTGAAAACGACATCATGCAATTAAAACGGGAAGTGATCGACAAAATGGAAAAAGAGGGTATTCATAAGTTTATCTTGATTACGGAGAACGTTCTCAATTTCCATAGCAGCGACCGCGAGTATTATGAAGAGTGGTATGATGAAGTAACTGATGAAGACGGTTGGATCGTCAGCCTTAATATGCCCGACGCCACTCAATACGATTTTAAAAAGAAAAAGCTGAACTACTATATCGAACTTCTCAATCTACCCGAATGGCGCACCTATAAGCCGTACCATCTTTACAAACTCATCGATGATAAATTACGTAACCGCCTCACCTAGTACTAGTGTAATATAAGAGACCTCAGAAACCTCCTTACGTCCAGGTGTCTGTGCAAATAATACCTCGCCGCTGATATGTTGCTTCCCACTTTTACAGTAACCGCTTCTTCAGGCAACGCTTTAAAGATGTCCTCATCAGTGTGGTCGTCGCCTATTGCCATTATAAATTCATAGGGGGCCTTTTGTAGCCATTGGCTTACCGCCCTGCCTTTGTTAATCTCCACATTTTTTATCTCTATCACTTTATTGCCCGGCAATATTTGTAGCCCCCGGTCAACAGCCATATACTTAAGGTTTGTACTCAAATCACTAGCCCTGAGGTCGGCTAGCCCTTCGTCTGCTTTTCGATAATGCCAAACCAACGAATAGTCTTTCTCTTCTATAAAAGTACCGGGGGTTCTATCAGCATATAACTGTAGCAACGGGTATATATCTTTTTTCCAGTCTGCCGACAATCCGGGTATAGTTTCCCATTTTCCCCTGCTACACTTTTTCCAGGCCCCATGTTCGGCAATTAGGTCTATGGGTAAATGACCAAACCATTTTTGCAGTGCCTGGTGATTCCTGCCACTTATTACCACAAGTTTATTGGCTGTATCCGATGTAAGTTGTCTTAGTATATCGTAAAGATCAGCATCCGGTTCTGCTTTATCAATATCAGCCTGAAATCCTACAAGTGTACCATCATAGTCCAGGAAAAGCGCCCGTTTGCTGGCCTCAAAAAACTGGCTTTTTATTCGTGTTTCTGTATGCGATCCAATATACTTTGCTTTAAGAGATTCCTGTAATTCCTTCACCTCACCCAACCTATCCATGAAAATCTTTACCCATTGTTTGATATTGAACTTCGCAATCAGTTGCCGCATCTGTTTCATCCTACGCCTTTGTTCTTCCTTCGGCATTTCAAGCGCCTCGCGCATGGTATCGCTAATGAGTTGAATGTCGTTAGGGTTTACAATTAATGCATCCACCAACTCTTTTGATGCACCTGCCATTTCGCTTAGGATTAATACACCATCATCGTTCGTTCTGCAGGCCACATACTCCTTACAAACAAGGTTCATTCCATCCCGCATGGGCGTAACGAGGCATACGTCTGCTATGTGATACAAGGCAACCAGCATTTCGAAATTGAACGGGCGGTAAAAATATTGAATAGGATGCCAGTCAATTGTCCGGTAACGCGCATTGATATTACCAACAAGCTGATCAATATCGTTACGCAGCGTGGCATATTGTGCTACCGAGTCCCTGGAAGGCACAATAATCATGTAAAGAGTAACCTTTTCAATATAGTCGCGATTCTCCTTCAAAAAGTTATCATAGGCCAGCAGCCGCTGAAGTATTCCTTTACTGTAATCTAACCTGTCTATGGTGAGTATCAACTTCACCTTGTTGAAATTGCTTTTCAGGTTGAGGATATTCGCCTTCACATCCTCCTGCTCCAGGGCTGCCTCAAACCTTTCGTGATCTATCCCCATCGGGAATGATTCTACCACCAATGTCCGCTCGTCTGCTGTTATCACATTTGCAGAGGAACGGGCAAGCCCCTGGTGTCCTGCACTGTTTATGAAGTGCGTAACATCATCATAAGTATGATAGCCTATCAGGTCAGCACCAAGGATGCCACTAACCAGCGCTTTTCTTTGTGGAATAAGCCTGAACGTTTCCCAGGAGGGAAACGGTATATGCTGGAAGAAGCCGATTGTAGCATCTGGCAGAGCTTCTCTCAGCATTGCAGGTAATAAGAGCAATTGGTAATCGTGTATCCAAATTGTGTCGCCGTCTTCATATTGCTTTACGACTTCCCGGGCAAACTTCTTATTAACATCTATATAAGCATCAAAATAGCGCTTCTCAAACTCAGCCCTGGATGGCATATAGTGAAAAACCGGCCATAGTGTTGAATTAGAAAAACCTTCATAAAAGTTGTTTATTTCATCCTGGCTTAAGAATAGAGGGGCCAGCTTGCTATCCGCTAGCAATTGGGTTACTTCCGCTTTTTTGTCATCCTGTATCTCTGTTCCCGGCCAACCTACCCAGAGGCTCCCACCTTTTTTCTGCAAGGAATTGAGCCCGGTTGCAAGGCCACCCTCACTGCTCTGCACTCTCAACTCTCCGGCTTCATTCCGGCTTATCTTTACTGGTAAACGGTTCGAAACAATTATAGTTTTACTCATTCGGCTTTTTACGTTTCCAAATATTATACCCTGATACAGTGGGCTGCTAAGGTAACACCTTAGATTTTTAGTGGTTTTTATCCCACTTTTCCTTTATTATCCCAATGGTCTTTTATCACGGCGCCACTTGCATCGAGCTTGAGCACCCGGCTGAATCGCTCCCCTTTGATATCTCCATTTTCTTTTAATTTTCCAATGAAAAGCATTACCGCATTGCCGTCTTTATCTGTTTTTATCTTTAAATCGTAGCTTTTGAATCTCATTTCCACCAACGCATCAGCTTCAAAGCGGCGGTTCAGTTGTTTCAGTAAAAGTTCACCTAACTTCATCTTCGCTTTCTTATAATATTCCCAAAAGTTATTCCATTAACCCCAGCCCGCTACGTATAATGCATTAGTTTGATTGAATAGCTTTTACTTCGCAGCCATTAATAGCTTTCCATGCCGGTAGAGCATCATTATTTGCCATATAATAAAACAAGAGCCTTCTCAGTAATCGTAAACCATTACCTTGATGGGGTAGCCTCGTTGCAACCGTTTTATCAGTATGCTCCTAACCTTAACGGGCTAAAACAGGCATTGCAAAACCGAAGCTTTTCCAATGGGGACAGGCAGCTTTTGTCTTCTTCATTGCTGCAGCAGTATAGCGCTCTGGGCCTGTCTAATCAAAATGTGCTGGATAATATTCAATTGTTGCAACAGCAGCAAACGTTTACTGTAACCACGGCGCACCAGCCTAATCTCTTTACCGGTCCACTTTATTTTATTTACAAAATAGTTCATGCTATTGTCCTCGCTAAAGAGCTTGCCAGCCAATTTCCAGGATACAACTTCGTACCTGTTTATTACATGGGAAGCGAAGATGCCGACCTTGACGAACTTGGCGTAGCCACCATCATGGGCGAAGCTTACCGTTGGAATACACTGCAGCAAGGAGCGGTTGGAAGAATGAAGGTGGATAAACAATTGCTGCAACTGATTGATAGGATGCACGGACAGTTGGCAGTTCTTCCATACGGTAGCGAATTAATAAAGCTATTCAAACAGTGTTATGTATTAGGGGATGTTATCCAGGATTGTACTACCCGCCTTGTTGATTCGCTCTTTGGTGATTATGGTCTTGTAGTTCTCAATCCAGACGACGCCGCTCTCAAAGGTCGTTTTGTTTCAGTAGTAGAAAAAGAGCTGAAAGAGCAATTCTCCCACAAACTCGTCCAGCAAACCATCTCAGCTTTTCCTGCTGAGTATAAAATACAGGCTGCCGGCCGGGAAATCAACCTTTTCTATCTTCTCGATGATAAGAGGGAGCGCATCATTCAAGATCACGAAGAATTTGCTGTTCCCGCGCTTGGACTTCAATTCACCCTTCCTCAAATCCTGCAGGAAGCAAATCAACACCCAGAAAGGTTTAGCCCAAACGTGATACTTAGGGCTGCCTTCCAGGAAACCATCCTGCCAAACATCGCGTTTATTGGGGGAGGAGCTGAACTCGCCTATTGGATGGAACTTAAGGAGGTCTTCTCTGAACTTTCTATTCCTTACCCCGTATTAATACTCCGCAACTCATTCTCCCTCGTCACTAAAAAACATATTGACACATTGCGGCACCAGGGCCTTGCTATCGAACATATGTTCAGCTCTCCCGCAGAAGCAATTAAACTTATCACCTTACGGGAGGATGGCAGCAATCTATTGCTACCCCAGGAGAGAGAGGCGTTGCTTGAATTCTATAAGGCTTTACAACAAAAGGCCGCTGCTGTCGACAGCACGCTCGCCGCACATGTGAGTAATCTCTCTGCCAAAGCATTGAAGTTGCTGGATGCCCTGGAGAAAAAGATGATAAAAGCAGGGAAACGAAAGCACAGTGATACTTTGTCTAAGCTGGAATACCTAAACAATGCGGTTTTCCCCGGCGGTTCTTTACAGGAGCGTAAAGAAAACTTTGCATCTTATTATTCGCTGTTTGGCAGAAACTTTATAGAAACCCTTATTCAGTACTCACTGGCCTGGCAGCAGCAGTACACAGTATTAGTGTTGTCCTGACTATTCGTTTTTCTTCTCCAGCCTGTGGTAAATTCTATTTTGCCTTTTGCATTAATTGCTATTCCTTAGCCGCATGAAAGTTGGAATTCTCGGTGGGGGACAGTTAGGAAGGATGTTGCTTCAGGCAGCAGCTAACTACACAGTGGAAACCTTTGTACTTGAAAACGATGTTCATTGCCCTGCCGCACATCTCTGCCATCATTTTGTAAAAGGTGACATCCGCAACTTCGATGATGTTTACCAATTTGGCCAGGGCCTCGATGCAATCACCATTGAAATTGAAAATGTCAACATCGATGCTCTCGAAAAACTTGAGCAGGAAGGAGTAGCCGTTTACCCAAAACCATCAGCCCTGCGCATCATAAAAAACAAGATACTGCAGAAGCAGTTTTATACGCAGTACGAAATCCCTACGGCTGCATTTACCATCACGCAAACCGCTGCTGAGCTTGGGCAACATGCAGGTTTTCTGCCCGCCGTTCATAAACTAGGGGAAGGGGGCTACGATGGCAAGGGCGTGCAGGTATTGAACTCACCTTCCGATTTCCAAAATGGCTTCAACCAGCCTTCCGTATTGGAAAAGAAGGTTGATGTTGTAAAAGAAATAGCAATAATCGTAGCGATCGGTTCTGCAGGCGAAGCCGCGCTCTTTCCGCCTTCAGAGATGTTTTTCGATCCTACCCTCAATCTGCTCGACTTCCAAATAAGCCCTGCACAGCTTGACGAAAAAGTGTTCTGGAAGGTGGAGGCCATAGCGCTCAGGCTGGTTAAGGGTTTCAATAGCCCCGGTCTTTTTGCTATTGAAATGTTTGTAGATACTGCCGGGCAGGTGTTTGTAAACGAAACCGCTCCTCGTGTGCACAACAGCGGTCACCATACCATCGAAGCTAATTACTGTAGCCAGTACCACATGCTTTGGCGCATTATGCTAGGACTCCCGCTTGGCAATACGGAACCTATACTTCCGTCGGCCATCGTAAACCTTGTTGGGGCTCAGGGTGCCTCAGGGCCTGCAGTTTACGAAGGGCTTGCAGAAGTGCTGAAGATAAATAAAGCTTTCCTGCACCTTTACGGAAAAGCGCAAACGCGGCCCGGGCGCAAAATGGGCCACGTTACCGTTCTTGGCGCAAACAGGCAGGATCTTATTTTCCAGGCAAACAAAATCAAGCAGGCCATTAAGGTCTGCACTCATCCATAAACCGAGTTTCTATGGCTTCAGACACAGCAGTCTCCGCTTCGCCCCTGGTAGGCATCATTATGGGTAGCGATAGTGACCTCCCCATCATGCAGGAAGCAGCACAGGTGCTTACACAGCTACAGGTCCCTTTCGAACTTACCGTAGTTTCTGCCCACCGCACGCCGCAACGTATGGTATTATATGCCACAGGCGCGCTTTCCCGCGGGCTGAAGGTTATTATTGCGGGTGCAGGTGGCGCAGCCCACCTTCCCGGTATGGTAGCCTCTCTTACCACGCTTCCAGTAATCGGGGTGCCGGTTAAATCTTCCAACTCAATAGATGGGTGGGACTCGTTGCTGAGCATCCTACAAATGCCGGCGGGGGTTCCTGTTGCCACCGTAGCATTAAATGGCGCAAAAAATGCGGGCATACTTGCTGCGCAAATCATTGCTACCAGCCATCCGGTGGTGCAGCAAAACCTGATAGCTTTTAAACAAAATATGGAGCATGCAGTACTGCAAAAAGTGGACTCTCTTAGGGATAACGGCTTTACTAATCTTTTCGATAAATAGCTGCGCACCCTCGCTTCCCATGCGGTTTGTGGCTCAAAAGGAGATTGCTTCCTTTTCTTCCGGCTCCTCCGTTGTGTGGCAAAGCGACAGGCTGTTCCTTGTGGGTGATGATCAGCCTTATTTCCTCATGCTTGACTCCTCGCTGGCCGTCATTGACTCAGTTGCCTACCAGCGCGTGCTCAATAGCCGTATTGGAAAGCAGGCTAAGATAGACCTTGAGGCCTGCGACTTCGTTAATGGGCAGTTTCTTTGTTTAGGTAGTGGCTCCGCAATGCAGCGCAACAAGCTAATGCTTTACACCCCGCATTCGCCTCGCGCTACCCTGCGGGAGTCTTCGCTTCAGCAGGATCTCTTTGCCGCTGCCGGCCTGCAGGTAAACGTAGAAGGTTTAGCGCTTGCGGGCTCTCACCTGTTACTTGCAAACAGGGGTAACCTTTCGCATCCCTTTAATCACCTCGGCATTGCCGATGCTGTCAAGCTAAAGCCTGGCGCCGCTGCCCCTATAGAATTTAGGTATAAAAAGCCACCGCGCCTTTTTGCAGGTATATCAGGGTTGCATTATCATGCACCTGCGGACCGGCTTTATTTTACCGCCTCTACCGAAGCCGCGGCTTCTGCTATGGAAGATGGCGCTATTGGCGATAGCTATCTTGGTTATATTGATAATATCAGCGCCCAATTGCAGCAGCCCGTTATTTATGCTACGGCACTTTACAATCTATCCCGGTTTCATTCCGCATTCCGCGGCCATAAGATAGAATCTGTAACCATAAGAAGTCACCAGGGCGGCCGAAGTTTTTACCTCGTTTCAGACAACGACGATGGCAGAAGCACCGTGTTTCTCCTTGAAGCAAAGGAATAGGATAACGATTTGCTTTCCGCTCCTTTGCCACTGTATTTGAGGAAAATAAAAAAGGGCACTACAAATAACCGTTGGCCAGGTGTGGTGCCCGTAAATTGATAGAATAATTATCGTTGAACCCGTCCTGAAGCGTCGCCCTTCATAAGGTCCTGCACCTCTTTCAAGGTTGCATGATTGAGGTCGCCTGGAATGGTGTGCTTTAGGGAAGAGGCCGCTACACCAAACTCAGCCGCCTCGCTCATCGGCATGCCGGTTACCAGGCCGTAGATAAAACCGCTGGCAAATGAGTCGCCGCTACCTACCCTATCTACTATACGTACATCATACTTGCGGGTGTGGTAAAACTCATTACCATCATAGACTAATGCACTCCACCCATTGTCAGATGCACTATGGCTTTCCCGTAAAGTGGATGCTATATATTTGAAGCCGAACTTATCTTTCATTTGACTAAAGACGCTCTTATACCCCGAAAGGTTAAGCTCACCCTTTGTAATGTCAGTGCCCTCGGACTTGAAACCTAGCGTGGTTTCCGCATCTTCTTCATTGCCTATGCATACATCCACGTATTGGCAAAGGCGGGTCATTACTTCTCTTGCTTTTTCCTTACTCCATAGTTTTTTACGGTAGTTCAGGTCGATGCTTGTTGTTATTCCTTTTGCTTTTGCAGCTTTCAAAGCAGCTTCGGTAAGTGCAGCAGCCTTATCGCTCAAAGCTGGTGTAATACCTGTAGTATGAAACCAAGAAGCACGATCAAACAAGGCATCAAAGTCAAATTCAGAAGCATCCACATCTGCGATGGCGGCGCCTGCCCTGTCATAAATTACCTGGCTGGCACGCATTGATGCACCGGTCTCCAGGAAGTAAATACCAAGGCGCTGTCCACCTCGGGCTACATCTT
>JAEZDR010000116.1 GCA_023433265.1 Bacteroidota bacterium
GTGCAAGGGGCAGCTTATTGTATCTTAACTTATGTGCGAAGTAAACGAGTAAGCCAAGACTGGTAAATATAAGTCCATCCTTGTGCAGGCCGCTGTACCAAAAAGCAAAGGACGGGGTAAGGCAAACCGTAAAAACCAACAGCGCCTTGCTGTTTTTCCAACCATCGTTTATAAAAAGGCGATAAACTGCTAAGCAACCGAACAAAAAGACATAGTTGAGGACGAAAGCATTTGCATAGTAGTTTCGGAATGTAAGAAGGTTGATTACAGCCAATGTTTTGAGGAACAGGTTCGTCTTAAGGTCGTTCCAATAACTGTTGTTCGCATAAAAAAAGGCTCCCCTTTCTTCGTAGCCGTGGGTAAACAGATCCTGTACAAATAATAAGGGGTTTTTTAGCAGCATGTCAGTATGGGGTAAACTGTCGCTATAAAACTTCCAGGTATCGCCCGTAAGGAACAATTCACCTCTTGAAAAATAGAAGCCATAGAATGATGCAATTGCTGCCTTGGTGATGAAAATGGCTGCCAGTTGCCAACGTGACAAGCCGCTGTTAGTGAAAAAAGGAGTTTTAGTTACCAGCCAGGTAAGCAGTAGTAAGTAAAGGAGGGCAACAAGTACAGTCATACCTATATCAAAGATGAGGTATGTATCTTAATAACGAACCATTATTAGCCAAAACTCTTACTTTCACAGCCCTAAATGAAGAAGGTCGTTCTTGGTATTTCAAGCTCGTTTTGTGCTCATTTCTTAAAAGGACAAATTCAATTCCTCAATAATAAAGGGTACAATGTAATCGTGATAAGTGCGCCGGGCGAGGAGATTTCTACCCTTACCAAGGTAGAACGCGCGCGCCTGTACACGGTGGACTTTACCAAGCGTTTCAGCTTATTTAAAGATTTCGGGGTACTACTGGACATCATAAAAATCCTGAAGAAGGAGAGGCCGGATGTAATTAATGCCGGCAACCCTAAGTCTGGCTTTTTAATTATGCTTGCGGCGTGGATTGTTGGTATAGATAAACGCATTTTTACCCTGCATGGCCTGCTGTCGGATACTAAGAAGGGTTTTAGCCGGTACCTGGTTACCATGAGTGAACGGATATCCTGTTCGCTTGCCCGCAAGGTAATTGTGGTAAGCCCCTCACTCATGCAACATGCTATTGACAGGAAGATATTGAAAGCATCGAAGGGAATAGTAATTGAGAAAGGAAGCTGCAATGGTATAGACCTTAACCATTTTAAGAAAAGCACGGAGGCGAGTTATAGTTCAGAGGTGCTGCAGCAGGAAATTAGCCTCCCGACCCATAAGAAGGTAATTGGTTTTGTAGGAAGGCTTTCGAAAGACAAAGGAGTAGATACCTTGTTTGATGCTTTTGAGATGATCAAAGACAAACATCCGGAAGCAATTTTGCTGATGGTGGGGCCAATAGAACATGAGAACCTTTTTGCCAGGGAGAATCTTGAGAAGCTTTACCAGGACACGAGGATCTTTTATGTAGGGAAGGTTTACAACATTTTGCCTGTTTACGGCTTGTTGGATGTGCTTGTGCTGCCCTCGTACAGGGAAGGTTTTGGCAACGTGCTGATAGAGGCTGCAGCGATGCAAATTCCGGTAATAGCTCCGGACATTCCCGGCTGCCGGGATGCGCTGAAGCACGACTATAACGGGTACCTGTTTCAAAAGGCGAATGCGGGTGAGTTAGCTCAGCGGATAGATGAATATCTTAGTGATAACACATTGAGAGAGCGCCATGGCGCCAATGGGCGCAGGTTTGTAGAACAGCATTTTAACCAACAGAAGATTTGGGAGGGACAGTTGGCGTTGTACCAACAGTTGTAACCGCCGTTGCGATTTGTTATGCCGGTGTGTTATGTTTTTATTTAGAAGTGCAGCACCGGGTTAAAGCGGAATAATGATGGTGAAGGTTGCGCCCTGGTTGGGAACACCCTGTGCGAAAATTATACCCTCATGGTTTTCAACTATCTTCTTACAAATGGCTAGCCCTATACCTGTGCCTTCGAAAGTTGATCGTGTATGAAGCCGTTGGAAGATAGCGAAGATTTTGGCCGCATGCCGGTTATCGAAACCGATACCATTGTCTGAAACCTCCAGTTTGAGGTACCTACCGGCGGGTAATCCAAAGCTGCTAACCTGTTGGGCATTGAGAAATGTATGGTAAATTCTTATAACCGGCAGCACACCCTCACGCTTAAACTTAAGTGAGTTAGCTACAAGATTCTGAACAAGCTGCCTGAACTGGCTGGGTACAATCTTTACCTCGGGCAGCTCACTAACATTGATCGTAGCCTGGCTTTCGAGTATTTTATGTTCAAGCCCTTGCAATACTTCCTGCACTATGGCTTTGAGGCTATAGTTTGTGTAGGCTTTATTATTTGAAATAACAGAAACAGCAAGCAGGTCGCTGATCATTGTTTGCATGCGCCTTGAAGCTTCGATTATTTTTTCAAGGTATGTTTTGCCGTCTTCGCTCAGGTTGTTGTTTTGGGTGAGGAGCAAACGATCGCTAAGTGTGGCAATCTTACGCATGGGCTCTTTGAGGTCGTGGCTGGCCACATAGGCATACTCTTCGAGACTGGCATTGGATTGCTGCAACTTGAGATTCATTTGTTGTAATTCTTGCAGGCTTGCTTCCTGTTCCGTAATGTCGACCGAAACATTTAGGAAGTGTTGCACTTTACCTTGCTCGTCACGGTCGAAGACGGTGCCGAAGGTGTGAAACCAGCGATATTGCCCGTTTTTGTGCCGCATCCTGTACTTAAAATCAACCACCGCTTCTTTGCCATTAGCCTGCGGGTTTTCATTAGCCTCAGCCACGGCTTTTGAGCTTTGCTCCATCAACACTGGTAAATCGTCAGGATGAATAATGTTTGTGAAAAACTGTATTCCTCGTTGTAGTGCATCCTCAGGCGTATAGCCAATGTTGATTTCGATTGCCTTGTTGATGAAAGTGTACTTACCGGTGTTTACGTTGTAAGACGTTATGAGCGTAGGCGTGGTTTCAGCAATTTTATTGATGAACTCATTCTTCTCAATCAGTTCACGCTCCAATAGTTTTTGGGTAGAAACATCCTGCAGCGTTCCTATTAATTTATAAGCTTTGCCGTCATCGGCTAAAACTTCTCCGATAGCATGAAGCGTTTTGACACTGTTGTTTGGCAAGATAATGCGGTAGTAAAAGTTAAAAGGCTGTAGTGAAGTAATGGCCTGTTGCATTGTTTGCGCCACAAAATCAACATCATTTTCATGATTGAAAGATGAGAGCATTTCGTAGGTGATGTCGATGCCAGGTTCAAGCCCGTAGATTCTATACAATTCGTCGGTCCAGGTAAGGCTGTTGGTCGTAATGTCCCAATACCAGTTGCCTATATGCGTGAGCGCTTGTGCCTGTTTGTATAGCTCGTCGCTGATTTGGAGTTTTCGCAACATCTGGTGTTTATCAGAAACATTCATAACAGTGCCCTTAAACATTGATGGAATACCGTTATTAAACTCCACTTTGCCACGTGACCAAATCACCCGCTCTTCGCCGGTGCGGGTGATGAGCCTGTACTCGCATTCGTAAATGCCCGTTTTCCTGGATTCATCCAATGCATCCCGGAGCTTTTGTTTGTCGGAAGGATGCACTTTGCTCATTACTTCGGATTGCAAATCATCAGCATTTTCCAGGTCCAGTATCTCCTTTAATTTTTCGGTAACTTCAACCTCGCCGGTTATTAAGTTCCGTTCAAAACTTCCTAGTTCCGCGATAGCCTGCGCCTCACTCAACTGTTCTTCACGCTTTTTTAGTGCAATTGACTTTTCTTTTTCTTCTGTGATATCGATTGAAATGCCGATGATCTGATCAACCTTCCCATTCTTATCTCTTTTGAAAATGGATTCGTGCGTTCTTAACCAGCGATACTCACCCTTTGCATTTTTTACTCTGTACTCAGTTTTAAATATTTCGCCATCCTTAGCGGCGCAAAGCATCTGGATGTTGCTTTGGGCTTTAGAAAGGTCATCGGGATGGATTAGGGCCGATAGTGTATCTACTCCCAATTGTTGTATATCTGAAATTGTGAACCCGAGCATTTCGCCAAACCTCCCATTCGTGTACACCTGTTTTTGATGTACGAGGTCGAAGATGTAGATAGCGGCAGGGGAGGTGTTGGTTATGGACTCAATGAAATGCGCGTGTTGGTCTATTTTCCTTTTTAGCAGCATAATAAAGGTGTTAGTGCCCCTTATTCCTGCTTCAACTTCATAGCTGTCGATGTCGTGTAGCACCCCCATCATTTCATCCAGATCCTGCGTATATAAAGGCAGGAACTTTGAAAGGCATTGTTTGCGCAAGTAACTAACGAGGTGAATATCCTCGGCCATGATATCGTACATGCCTACGATTTCCAGGTTGTCGCCTTCCCACTTAGCAAGTGATCCTTGTAACAACTGCCCTAGTTTGTTATTAATAGCATGGTCAAGGAATTCGCCGTGTGATTGAAGAGAAAGATTGATCAACTGTTCTTCCGGTAAATCGGCTAACCGCCGCATCAGGGGAATGTCCAAACGCTTAGCCAGTGCAATAAGATCGTTTACATACTCGTGCAAATGAAACTCCTTGACGAATTTGGCGAAGCCGGGGTAGTAAACAAACTCCAGTTTTGACCGGGTAGCCTGAAATGCATTAGCCACTGTTTGCTTAGCCTCGTTGTTTTGAATTTCCACTAATAGCAGGTTTATTTATAAAAACTAAATGGTGCCTTGAATATACGCATCAAATTATGGCCCAGTATTGCAAACTGCTTTAAAAAGGAAGAAAAAAGGCGTTTTTGTTGAATGGGTGCGGCCGCGCGTGCTATAAGCGATCAACTTAAGATATAATAAACTAGTAGCATACTAATGCGATTCCGGGCAGATAGACTTAGGCGTGCTTGTGGGGCGGGAGGCTCCCGGTATAAGCGTAAGAATGGGCGTGATTAAAATCATAATATGGGTTGTATGAAAACATGGCTATCTTGTTGCTGCTTCGCTTAATTTTGTCAACTTAAATTAAATAAGCTTGGACGTAAACACCATACTACTCATTCTCATTCTAATACTGGTGATAGCCATATTAATATCCCTGGTGATGAAAACACCTAACCGGAAAATTAAGGATGGTAAGTTGGTAAACGAAGATGATTCCACCAAACAGCAGATGCAGTTACAAGCTTACGAACGCCTCGTGCTGCTTGTGGATAGGATAGCATTACCAAATGTGATATCAAGACTAAACCAGGGCGGGTTGAGTGCAAAAGAGTTGCAGCATACAATGACGCGAAATATTAAAGAGGAGTTTGATTATAATATTACGCAGCAGGTGTATGTGTCAAGCGAAGCCTGGACGGCAGTGAAGAACCTGAAAGAGCAGAATATGCTGGTCATAAACCAATTTGGTAATGCACTGCCCCCGAATGCAACAGGCATGGATTTGAATAAGTACCTGTTGGAATACCTGATGAACGATAAAAAGGGGAGTTTACATGAAGTAGTTTCTGAAGTGTTGAGCTTTGAAGCAAAGAAACTATTATAAACCTATGAAGCTGCGAAGGTTCAGCTAGCTGCTTGCGACAAAGAACAGGAGATGAAATGCCATAGAAGCGTTGATAGCAAGGGTGTTTTCTCCATATCCTTCTACCTGAAAGACCTAAACCGGATTTCTATTTTTTGATATAAAGAGTTTGTTTAGTCAGGCTCAACTAATATTTATGTTATGGTAACATCTGAAAAGAAGAGTGCAAAACCAGAAGCAGTAGCCGGCAAGTTTACTGATAGTGGTATTGAAGTAAAAACGCTGTATACACCCACCGACGTTAAGAAGAATGAAGAACTGCCTGGTAAATTCCCTTTCACAAGAGGTATTCAGCCAGACATGTACCGGGGCAAGCTATGGACGATGCGCCAGTATGCGGGTTTTTCGACTGCAGAAGAAAGCAATAAACGCTATCATTATTTACTTAGCCAGGGCGTAATGGGGCTGAGTGTAGCCTTTGATTTGCCGACGCAGATAGGCTATGACAGCGACCACGAACTTGCCGAAGGAGAAGTAGGTAAAGTGGGAGTTGCTATTGACAGCCTTGAAGACATGCAGCGACTTTTTGCAGGCATCAAGCTGGAAGATGTGTCCACCTCAATGACCATTAACGCAACGGGTTTTATTCTACTGAGCCTTTATGTAGCCCTCGCAAAACAGCAAGGTGCAGATTTGAAGAAGATTTCAGGAACTATACAGAATGACATCTTGAAAGAGTACGCCGCAAGAGGCACTTATATCTATCCTCCCAAGCCTTCTATGCGGATAATAACCGACATTTTTGAATGGTGCAGCAAAGAAGTACCTAAATGGAATACGATATCTATTTCGGGATACCACATTAGAGAAGCGGGAAGTACAGCGGTGGAAGAGATAGCCTTTACACTAAGTAACGGTAAAGCCTATGTAAAAGCGGCTTTAGAAAAAGGCCTTGATATTAATGTATTTGGCAAGCGTCTTTCATTTTTCTTCAATGCCCACAATAACCTTTTTGAAGAAGTAGCCAAATTCAGGGCGGCCCGGCGCATGTGGGCTAAGATGATGAAAGATTTAGGCGCTACAGATGACAAGGCTATGATGTTAAGGTTTCATAGTCAAACTGGCGGTTCTACGCTTACCGCGCAGCAGCCATTAAACAACATTTCAAGGGTTACCATACAAACAATGGCCGCAGTACTGGGAGGTACGCAAAGTTTGCATACAAACGGTTATGATGAAGCATTAAGCCTTCCTACGGAAGAAGCTGCACGCATTGCCTTACGTACGCAACAACTGGTGGCTTATGAAAGCGCGGTGGTTGATACGGTGGACCCATTAGCCGGATCTTATTATGTGGAAGCCCTTACAGATGAAGTGGAAGCGAAGGCCTGGGACCTCATCAATAAAATTGATGCGCTGGGCGGGGCTGTGCAGGCTATAGAACAAGGTTATGTACAGGATGCGATAGCAAGGAGCGCTTACGATTATCAACGTAAAATTGAGAGCGGAGAAAAAGTAATTGTAGGTGTAAACAAATTTGCCATCAAAGAGGAAACAGATATTCCTGTTTTCAAAATAGACGACAGCATCAGAACTCAGCAGGTTGCAAAGCTGAAAGAATTACGTTCAAGACGCGACAATAACAAAGTGAACCTTTGTTTGCAAGCTATTGAAGCAGCAGCTAAAGATGGCAGCAACCTGATGCCTGTGGTGATAGAAGCAGTTGAGAACCTTTGTACGTTGGGTGAAGTTGCCGACGTTATCAGGAAAGTTTTTGGTGAGTACCGTTAGTAATTACCTGGGGTAATAATAAAGATTAACAGTAGTGGCAAAGCCTGTTTCACTTAGGGTGAAATAGCCTTTGCCATCTTTTTTAAAGCTAATGGATTCGCCCTGCGGTTCAATTACGTAAGGCAGTTGCGTGAATGAGGAAGCGAGCGCATCGGTTATGCTTTTGCCCGGAGGCCTGTTGTAGTATCGAACTTTATCGTAGGTTTTAATGAGAATTTCGGTGCCGTCGTGAGAAATGGCTGCTGCTGTTACGCCATTGTAAGGAAGTGAGCCAAGTTTTTGGAGGGTTGTATTCGTATAAGGAAATGGAAGCCTATAGAAGGCAGATAATGTATCCCTTTTTGTAATGATAATGATGTCTTTTTGTAGCGGATCAATTATCATGGCTTCAGCATCGTGGGGCCCATCGGGATAAGTAAAGTTGATTTGTTGGATGCTTTTGATTGTGTCATTTGACAGAGTTGGTTCCGGAAAGCGATAGATTGTGTAGTTGTTGTAGTTACTGTTATTATCGCCAATGTCAGCAATAAATAGTTCCTTATTAAAAGCCTCCATGTCTTCCCAATCCCTGTTAGTTACCTTGTCGAGGTAAAATGTTTTTACGAGCTGGGCTTCGTGGTTGAAGAGGTATAGGTGTGCCGGATTGCCACCGTCTTCGTGAGCGAACAAATGGCCGGCGTTTACTTCGCTATCTGCTATACCGGATATTTCTTTCAATAGGGGAGACAGAGGCTTGATAACCGGGGATGCCTGGAATGGTAAAACAGGTACCTTACCTTCCTCTTTTTTGCAGGAAGGAAGTGCAGCTATCAACAAACATAAACAGAGAAAACGCTGCAAACAGCCCATGAAAATACTTTAGCCTTCTATGCTACAAAAGTTATGCAGAACCGTAGTGCAGGCGGGTTAGTTTAGTTGCAGGTGTAAAGCTTTGGAGATTTTTCGAGCCCTTGCGTTAATGCTTGGGAGATTTTCCCGGAGCATTTGCCCGAGTGTTTGTTTATAGTCATTCAACAGATCATCGGCTTGCGGGAGTAGTTCGAACAGCCCTTGCATTGCATTCACCCTTACAATCCTGCTTTCTTTTTTATCAAGTGCCCAGGAAGTAAGAAGGTTCCAGGCAAAGCCGAGTTCGTAGTCTTTTAAGGTAAGGCGGGGCAGCAGTTGGGCAAGATGCCATTTTAATTCTTTATTCAGAGCTTCTTCGCACAACAGCAATAACTGCTTTTTGTGCTTCGAAAGAAAACCGGGATGCTGCCTGGTTATTTTTTCAATAGCGTCGGCGCTTCTCATTACCAGGTTACGGTCGCCGGAAGAAAGGCAGTAGAACAATTCGTCAAACGCTTGTTGAGAATGAACCATGGAAGCTACTTCGTTAGCTTCGCCAATACTGCGGAGGTCGGTTCCCTTTAGCTTGTCAACTATGCTAGCCATAGCGGGGGAGTTTTATTAAGCTGAAGACTAATTTACAACTTCCCGAAGATAATTTAAAGCGTAAGAAATGGCCTTGCCGGGAGATAATGGCAAGCAGCATCCTGGTCTTTGTGTTTGAAGCGGTTTAAGTACTAGAGGACTTTTGCGGCGGCTTCGGCCAGCCTGGCTATTGCATTTATTTCTTTCTCTGTCGGTTGTCTTTTGTTGGTGAAGTAGGTGCCAAACGTACCCGTCACATAACCCTTATTGTTCTTGATGGGCATACTCCATGCACTTTGGAAGCCAAGGGCTAAAGGAAGGTGTCTAAGCTCTGCCCATTTTTTATCTTCAAGGAAGTCGGTGGTGATAACTACCTCGCCCGTTGCAGCCGCAGCGGCACAAGTGCCAAGATTTACATCCGGCTTTAGTTTATCAATTGCCTTTAGGTAATCCACTGGAAGTTTTGGTGAGGCGCCATTACGAAGCAATCCCCTTTCATCCAGTACAAGAATGGAACAAACGCATCCATCGCCAGCCACTCTCTCGCCGGCTAATGCAAGAAATGAAAGGATTTGGGCTTTTGAAGCACCCTTGTTGATCATTTCGTCAACTTCTTCTTTGGTGTTCATAACTAAAGTGTCTATCATAACCAACATTGAACAGTCTTAAAGGAATCCGGCAAGGCTAATATTAGCTTAGGTCCGGCATAAAGTAACAGCAAAATTCCGCCGTAGATTTCGAATATAAGGACTTTGGGCTATACCTTCTAAAAACAATAGAAGCACCCAAAAGTGCTTCTATTGACTTAGTGATATTGAAAGAGTTTGCTTTAACTAAAGGCTTCTCTTACTCGGTCAAAGAAACTTTTATCGCCTTTGCCGGGCTGTGGTTGGAAGTTTTCGCTTTTAGCCAATTTTTCAAGCATAGCTTTTTCGTCGGAATTGATGTTTTGTGGCGTCCAGATATTCACATAGATCAATTGATCGCCCCTGTTATAACCATTTACTTCCGGGAAACCTTTGCCTTTGAGCCTGAAAATCTTTCCGCTTTGCGTACCGGCTGGTATTTTTATTCTTGCTTTACCGTCAATGGTAGGTACTTCGGCATTGGTTCCAAAGACAGCGTCAGGGAAACTTAGATTAAGTTCATAGGCCACGTTCATTCCTTCGCGCTGAAGTTCAGTGTGCGGTTCTTCTTCAATCAAAATTAAAAGGTCGCCTGCTGATCCGCCTCGTTCGCCTGCATTGCCCTTACCGCTCATACTCAGTTGCATACCTTCCTGCACACCTGCCGGTATATTTACAGATACCGTTTCTTCGCCGTACACCCTTCCTTCGCCTTTACATGCACCACATTTGGCAGTTACCACATTTCCTTCGCCATTACAGGTGGGACAGGTAGTAACGGTTTGCATCTGTCCAAGGAAGGTATTGGTTACTTTACGCACCTGGCCACTACCTCCGCAGGTTCCACAGCTTTGAACGCTGCTGCTGTCTTTTGCCCCACTGCCATGGCAGGTGGTGCAACCGACATATTTCTTCACCTTAATATTCTTAGTAACCCCTTTGGCTATTTCTTCGAATGTAAGCTTCAGTTTTACCCGGAGATTGCTTCCCCGTGTGCCCCTTGCGCGCGAACCACGGGCCCTGCCCCCGCCTCCGCCACCAAAGAAGTTTCCAAATACATCCTCACCGAATATATCCCCAAACTGGCTGAAGATGTCCTCCATGTTCATGCCGCCACCGTAGGAGCCTCCGCCTGTTCCCGGGCCAAAGGCAGCATGGCCGTAGCGATCATACTTTGCTTTTTTGTCGGGGTCGCTAAGAACTTCATAGGCCTCGGCAGCCTCTTTGAATTTTTCCTCTGCTTCCTTATCTCCAGGGTTGCGGTCCGGGTGGTACTTCATGGCTACTTTACGGTAAGCCTTCTTAATATCGTCAGCCGAAGCCGTTTTCTCTACCCCCAATATCTCGTAAAAATCTCTTTTTGCCATATATGCATCGCCTTTCGGCCGCTTTATTTATTATTTTCCAACCACCACTTTTGCGTGCCTGATAATTTTATCGTTCAAGTAATAACCCTTCTGAATTTCGTCTACCACCTTGCCCTTTAAATTGTCTTTAGGAGCGGGGATTTCGGTAATGGCTTCATGTTTTTCAACGTCAAATTCGGCATGCAGGCTTTGCATTGCTTTCAGGCCGCGGCCTTGCAAAGAAGAGCGTAACTTGTTGAAAATAAGTAGAACTCCTTCTTTCATTTGCTTTACATCGCCACCGTCTGCCTGCATTTGTTTTTCAGCCCTGTCGCAATCGTCAAGCACCTCCAGCAGGTTTACAATTACATCTTTGCCGGCAGCCTGCATGTATTCCAGCCTTTCTTTTGCCGTACGCTTCCTAAAATTGTCGAAATCAGCATAAAGGCGCAGGTATTTATCCTTTTGCTCAGCGAGGTCTGCTTTTAGCTTTTCTTCTTCACTTTGTTCAGCTACAGGCTCGTTGAGGTGCGTAGTGCCGGCTGCATTTTCGTCAGCATTTATATTCAAATCACTGCCAGTTTCAGCGGTTTCCGCCCCGTTTTGTTGTATCTCTTTGTCTTCCATAGTAATAACTGCGTTGAAATGGTTATGGGTCAAATGACTTGCCAGCCGCAAAGAAAAGGAAATAATGACAGGTAGGCTTGTGCCTGACCCATGGTATCTCCACCCCTTTGCGACGCGATATTGACGTAGTTCAAACGCCTTCAGTAGGGCCTTGCTGCGCGTTAACCCAGCGTTAAACCAGCGATAAACCAGCCATAAACCAGCGATAAACCAGCGATAAATCCATCTTAAACCTGCTTTAAACATGCGTTATACCAATTGAATGGAAGAAATCCTAAGCCCATTTACTCTTAATGCTCTGGGTGGCCGATTTCTTGTAGCAGGTTATTTATTACAGTAATTTGCGATATCGTTCGACTTAACTAAATACACCAGGGTGAATAATATTTTGCTTTTTGGGGCCGGAAAGTCGGCCACTGCTCTCATCGAATACCTGAAACTCATTGCCACCCAATATGTTTGGAAGGTGGTGGTTGCTGACGCTAACCTGGCATTGGCAAAGCAAAAAACCGATAATCACCCCCTTGTTACGCCTGTAGGCCTTGATATAATGGATAGCGAACTGCGCCGGATGCTGATAAGCAAAGCGGACGTAGTTATTTCGTTGTTGCCGCCGGCTTTACATATCGTGGTGGCAAGGGATTGCGTTGAACTGGAAAAACACCTGTTGACCGCATCGTATGTGGATGATGAAATAAAGGCGCTGAAGGCAACTGTAGAAGAGAAGGGGCTTTTGTTTTTATGCGAAATGGGCCTTGACCCCGGCATAGACCACATGAGCGCTATGAAACTTGTGGATGAAATAAAGGAGTCTGGCGGTGAAATCATTTCGTTTAAAAGTCACTGTGGCGGATTGATAACACCGGAAAGCGACGATAATCCCTGGCATTATAAGATTACATGGAACCCGCGCTACGTGGTGCATGCCGGCAAGGCGGGGGCTACCTTCCTAGAGGAAGGCGATATAAAGCGGGTGAAATACGAGGAGTTGTTTTCAATTGAAAGAGTGGTAGATATTCCAGACTATGGCGTTTTTGCATACTATCCCAACCGTGATTCGCTGGGTTATCTCAAACTTTATGAACTGGATTCTGCCACTACGTTTTTACGGACTACCCTCAGGCACCCTGAGTTTTGTTTTGGGTGGAAGAATATTGTGGACCTGAAACTGACCGATGAAGAAACTACGTATGATACGGATGGGATGAGCTACGCAGACTTTTTTCGCCGGCACTTTGACAAGCATGGTTTTGCCGAATGGCTGAACCAAATGCTCATGAGCAGGCTGAGTTTTGCAAAGGACATGATGGAGAAGCTGGTGAAGTTAATGGAGGCAGAGGAAGAAGCTGAAAGCAGTGGTGAGAATCTTGAAGACGAACTGATGCTGGTGAATGACAAGGGAGAGTTGAGTACACTTCATGTAGATGAAGTAAAAGACCGCGCTGCCGAAAGCGTTGCCTATAAGATGCATGAAGCTAACCTGAGCATGCGTCAATTGTTTTTCCTGGGATTAGACGATGAAACGCTCATCAACCTGGGAACGTGCACCGCTGCCGATATCCTTCAATCTATCCTGGAGAAAAAGCTGGCTATGAAGCCGGAGGATAAAGACTGGGTGCTTATGTTGCATGAGATTGAGTACCTGGAAAATGGAGAAAAACGTACCGTGCAAAGCCTGTTGAGTGTGAAGGGCGATGATGATGTAAACACAGCGATGGCTAAAACCGTTGGCCTGCCACTGGGTATTGCAGCTAAATTGCTGCTGGAAGGAAAACTCACAGAAACCGGCGTCCGCATTCCCACAAGTTCATCTATTTATTATCCTGTGCTTAGCGAGCTAAGGAAGTATGGGATAGAGTTTACCGACTATAAAAGCTAGCTATCATTTTACATCAAATGCATCGCGCAGTGCCGCTCCTAACAGGTTGAAGGCAAGTACCAGGAGCATGATAGCAAGTCCGGGAATAATGGCAAGCATAGGGTTATTTGTAAGCAGAAAGTTGTAATTCTCTTTAATCATCAAGCCCCAACCCGGTTGGGGAGGTTGCACACCTACACCGAGAAAACTCAGACCCGCTTCTATGATGATGGCAGAGGCAAAGTTGCTTGCGGCAATGACCAATATGGGACCCATAATATTCGGCAGGATATGATAGACGAGCCTGCGGCTATGGCTAAAGCCCAAAACCCGTGTTGCTTCAACGAATTCAAACTCTTTAACAGCCATAACCTGTCCCCTTACAATCCGCGCAACATTTACCCACATGGTAAGTCCGACAGCGATAAATACCTGCCAAACGCCTTTGCCGATCAAGAGTGTAAGGGCAAAAACGAGAAGGAGTGTGGGTATGCTCCAAAGCACGTTTACAAGCCACATAACAAGGCCATCCCATCTGCCTCCAAAATAGCCGGCAATGGATCCTAATGTTATTCCAAACAATAACGATATAACGACAGCTATCATTCCAACGCCAAGACTTACGCGTGTGCCTACTATCAGCCGGCTGAGGATATCCCTTCCAAAGCTGTCGGTTCCCAGGTAAAACTTATAATGTTGTACAGGAACATCAGCCAAAGCATGAATAGGTAAAACAACGGTTTCGTAAACGCCATCGTCAATGTACCGGGTTGCGCGTAAAGAATCGTTGGCAATGCTATGGGTTTTAACCGGCAGGTATTGATAAGGTTCTTCTTTTCCATTTATCATAGTAGAAAACCAACCCGTGGATGCAAGGTTATTTTGCTTTTTAATTCTCAGCAGATCGATGTCAAACCCCGGCCTTTTGTTAGCGATCTCAGGCACCATTCTATTTGCATTGGTTGAGCCGTCCGGCGCAAGGACATAAGCAAATAAAGCAACGATAAGGGTGAGGCCTATCACAGCTATTCCAAACAAGGCTGCCGGTTTTTTGACCAGCTTACTAAAGATAGGTTTGGAATGCAAGTTATTCATGCAGGCTAAAAATCCGGTTTATATAGATGCCACGAAACTACTAATTAACCTTGCGGCCTTTCCAGGTATATGCTTTCACCTTGCCAAGCAGGCCGGCAGACACGGTGTAAATGATATGTAAAGGCTGTAGCGGAAAAAACCATTTCAACAAACTTTTTCGCTTAAACATCCCCGCTACGTTGAAAACAAAGATGAACTCTATGGAAGCCTTTAATACCAGGAACAGCAGCCAAAACTTAAGCATGTGCCAGGCTTGCATACCTGCTAAAAAAGCGAGTAATGGAAACAGCAGCAGCAACAGGTTTAAAAGGTACACCACCACTAACACGGCAAAAACATTTTTGTCTTTGTAGTGTGTGCTTTTGCTTGCCCACCTAATACGTTGGTTCAGGAAGGCAGCCCATGTTTTCATGGCATGCGTATGAACCACTGCACCGCGGCAAAACATGTAACCCACCTTGCCGGGATATTGCTCTCTGATCTTATGCATTAGCAACATATCATCGCCACTAGCTATCTTGTCAATGCCTTTAAACCCTCCCACTTCCATGAAAGTGCTTTTTTTATACGCAATGTTAGCCCCGTTGCACATGCTATGAAAGCCACCACTAACTGAAGCGGCAGTAATACCCTGTAGCGAGAGGAAGTCCAGTTCCTGGAACACAGATACTGCCGTTTCACCACGTTCGTAAAGTACCGGCGCCGCTACAAATACCACATCCTTTTTCTGGATAAATGCATCGTAATAGGAGAGCCAGGATGAAGGCACTTTACAATCTGCATCGGTAGTAACAATCCAGTCGTGTTTGGCAAATTGAATCGCGGTTTCAATTGCTTTCTTCTTATA
>JAEZDR010000008.1 GCA_023433265.1 Bacteroidota bacterium
CAGTAACAGCAACGTAAAAAACACAGCGAACATTGTGAGTATCTGGAACGACGATGCCGGTAAGCCGCAGCCTATCGGCAATAAAGCCGGGGTGATAATGGGCGACTACACACGTACCGCCATTAACACTTCCATCAACACCGGGAGTTATTTTGGTCTATGTTGCAACATAGCAACAACTGGATTTCCTCCACCAGTACTTCACAATTTTTCATGGCTTACCAACCATCTGCAGCAATACGACTTCCAAAAAGCATTGCGCGATATAAGGAATTGGTTACAGTTTAAACACCATGATTTACCCGAAACTGAGATAAGCATTTTGAAATATATCTTTGAGCGCTCTTGAAGGGGGCTTACCCCTTATTACTAACATCAATTATCAACAATGAGACAACAGATTGCTGCCGCCAATTGGAAAATGAACCTTACACTGCAAAAAGGAGAAGCACTTCTTACCGATATCCTTTCAAGGTGCGGCGACATAGGAGGCGACAGGGTTGTGGTATTTGCAGTTCCTTTCCCGTACCTGCAGGCAGCACAAGCGAAAGTGAGTGGCAAAGCCAACATATTTGTAGCTGCTCAAAATTGCTCTGATAAAAAAGCCGGAGCCTTTACAGGTGAAGTGAGTGCTGAAATGCTGCAGTCGCTGGGCATAGAGTATGTAGTCGTAGGCCACTCTGAGCGTCGCGAATACTATCATGAAACCAACCAGCTTCTTGCCGCTAAATTGAACACCCTGCTGGAATACGGTATGAAACCCATCTTCTGCTGTGGCGAGCCTCTGCAGGTTAGGGAAGGGGGACAACAAAATGAATTTGTTGCCAAGCAGTTGGAGGAGTCACTTTACCATCTGTCTGAAACAGATATTCAGAAAATCATCATTGCATACGAACCTATCTGGGCCATCGGTACCGGCAAAACAGCAAGCAGTGAACAAGCGCAGGAAATGCACGCTTTCATCCGTTCAGCATTGGTAAGTAAGTATGGTGAGCAGGTGGCAAAAAACATCAGCATTCTATATGGGGGCAGCGTTAAAGGAAACAATGCTTCTGAACTCTTCGCCAACAGCGACGTAGATGGTGGCCTTGTAGGGGGAGCTTCGCTTGTAGCTGATGAGTTCATTCAGATAATCAAAGCGTTGAAATAGCGCTGTCTAAAAAGGAAAACAAACCTATGACGCGCCTGGTACTTAAGAGGAGAATTGCACAACGGATAGCTAACGGCCACCCCTGGATTTTTAGTAACGAAGTAGATAGGGTAGAGGGCGATTTGGCTCCCGGAGCTATAGTAGATGTATTTTATGCCGATGGAAAGTTGGCAGGCCGTGGCTACGCGAACCCGCAAAGCCAGATCATTGCAAGGTTGCTTACCCGAAAGCAAGTGGAAATAGACAGGGAATTCTTTCATAAGCGCATTTCGGCTGCCTGGAACTATCGTCAGAAGTTGGGCTACACAGAAAACTGCAGGCTTGTATTTGGCGAAGCAGATTCCCTTCCGGCCCTTATCATCGACAAGTTCAATGATTATTTTGTCATTCAGACGCTTGCCCTTGGTATTGATATTTGGAAGCAGGACATCGTTTCCATTTTAAAAGAGATATTCCAGCCTAAAGGCATCTACGAGCGTAACGATGTGCCCGTAAGGGAACTGGAAGGACTGAAGCAGCAAAAAGGCTTTCTAACTGAACCTTTCGACACAAACATCATCATAAATGAGAACGGACTTAAGTTTCACGTAGATGTTGAGAATGGTCAGAAGACGGGTTATTTCCTCGATCAGCAGGACAATCGTCGTGCAATCCGCAATATTGTAAAGGATGCCGAAGTGCTTGGCGCCTTTACCTACACCGGTACTTTCGAAATACACGCGGCCTATTATGGCGCTAAGTCAGTGCTGGGAATAGATATATCGGAAAACGCGGTGATGCAGGCTAATCGCAATGCTAAACTCAACGGCCTCGACCACATCGTTAAGTTTGAAACCATGAATGCATTCGATGTATTGAAGGTTTGGGCCAAGGAGGGCAGCAGGAAGTATGATGTGGTTATGCTAGATCCACCGGCGTTTACAAAGAGCCGCGAAACCATTCAGAAAGCCATTACAGGGTATAAGGAAATCAACCTTCGGGGCATGAAGCTCATCAGGAATGGAGGTTTCCTTGTAACGTCCAGTTGTACTAACCTCGTGCAACCTGAGCTTTTTCTTCAAACCATTGAAATGGCAGCCAAAGATGCCCGCAGAAAGATAAGGCAGGTAACGTTCCAGGCGCAGGCCAGCGACCACCCTATCATCTGGGGAATGGAGAACACCAACTACCTGAAGTTCCTGATTGTTGAAGTAGGTTAAGCCAAAGAGTCCTTTGAAAATAAAAAAGCCACCCAAAAGGTGGCTTCAACTATTTAATGTAATGATTATCTCACTACCTGGAACTTACCAGTTTCAATAATTTTACCTGTACGGTCACGCAGTTGGAAGAAATAAACCCCACGGAAAAACTCTTCCAGCTTCACTGTTAATCTCTCAGAGTTCACTGCCGACTCATACATTTTCCTGCCGGTGAAGCTGTATATCTGCAATGTATGGCTCTTATTGATGTTCTTCGAAAACTCAAAATTGATAAAGGAAGTAGCAGGGTTAGGATAGTAGCGCGTAACATTCGTCCGCGTCTCTGCATACGGACCCACATCGGAAATCCCGGCAGGGGCGAACGACACTGAGCCCAAGGCAATCGCCAGGATCACCAGTGTTTTTGCCAATAAATTGTAAGTACGTAAATGTTTTACCATCTGCTATCAGTTTACTAAAGTACATAATTCAACACTTCTGCCAAAAAAAATCTAAAACGGCTTATTGCCCGTTTTCACAAACATTTAGATGTGCTTTAATATTAGACCGGTAAATAGGAGGGAAGTATAAACCGCCGGGCCGATGTTTTAGCTTATTAACTAAACAGTAAGTCCAGCTTTTCCCGGTAGTATTTTATAAACATATCGGGACTAAGCTTAGTGCCGGTAGCTTTTAATATCAACTCCTCTGAATCGTATTGCTTACCGTACCTGTGTATGTTGTCTCTCAACCAATTGAGCATTTCCCGTGTATCGCCTTTGGCTATTTTTTCATCCATGCCGGGTAACTGTTCTTTTGCAGCAAGGTATAGTTGTGCTGCATAAAAGCTGCCGAGGCTATACGTGGGGAAGTAACCAAAACTGCCATGGCTCCAATGCACATCCTGTAAACAGCCGTTCTTGTCATCAGGAACCTCCAGGCCTAAATATTTTTTATAAAGCTCATTCCATACAGCGGGTAGGTCTCCCACTTTTAAGTCCCCGTTGAGGAACATTTTCTCTATCTCGTACCTGATGATTACATGAAAGTGATAGGTAAGTTCGTCCGCTTCAGTCCTAACCAGCGAGGGTTGCACCTTGTTTACGGCCTGTACAAATCGTCTCAGGTCCACATCTCCCAACTGTTTTGGAAAATAGGTTTTTAGCAACGGTAAATAATGTGTCCAAAATGGCTTGTTTCGACCAATACAGTTCTCCCAAATTCTGCTTTGACTCTCATGAATGCTTAGTGAAGCATACTCTCCGCAAGGCAAACCATATTCGTCCATCGGTAGTCCTTGCTCATACAATGCATGGCCCGTCTCATGAATGCAACTCCATGTCATGTTTGCAAAGTCGTGTTCATTTATTCGTGTGGTAATCCTAACGTCAGTTGGAGCAAACGCTACTGAAAATGGGTGTTCTGCCAGGTCCTGCCTGCCGGCCTTCAAATCGAACCCTAAAGACTCGATAAGAAACATAGACCAGTTCCATTGATCATTCTTTGGATAGTGTTGATATAAGAAGCTTGTATCCGGCCATGGCTTCGTTCCTGCATAATCAATCAGCTCGCGAAGAGGCTGCTTAATACTGCCAAAAATCGCATCAAGGGAAGCCACAGACGCGCTTCGCTCATACTCCTCCAACATCGCGTTGTAAGGGTGTGCCTCATAACCCCTGAGGTCTGCTTCCTCCAGTTTAAGGTTTACCAGCGCTGTCAATGCCGGCTCATACAGCCTGAAATTGTTTTGCTTTCTGGCCTCAATCCATGCGTGGAAAGCAGTTGAAATAGCTTCAGACAGTTTTCTCACAAATTCTGAGGTCAACTTCGTTTGCCGGTTATATTGATATAAACTCTCGTCAATATTCCGGCGTTCTAGGGGTGAGAGATTATCTATGGCTGCAGTTTTCTGCAGCAACTTACCAAACTCGTCACTGGTAAATTGCTCGTGCACTAATGTAGAAAGCGTGGCAAGTTGCCTGGCTCTTGCTCCGGCAGCGGCAGGAGGCAGGTAAGTTTCCTGGTCCCATTGTAAAACAGCAGCGGCGTTACGAACGTCCGCAAGACGCTGCATATAAGTTCTATATTGTTCGTAAAGTGGATGGGATTTTCTTTCCATTACCCGTGCTACAGTTTCATCTCTGGTACATTGTCAGGAATAACCAGTTTACCAAGCGTCTTTGACTTTATTTCTTCTACTGAAACACCGGGCGCTCTTTCTAACAAATAAAAGCCTTCCTGCGTTATTTCTATGGCAGCAAGTTCCGTCACTATCTTTTTTACGCAGCCGAGGCCGGTAAGGGGAAGTGTGCATTTTGGCAGTAGCTTGCTCTCTCCCTTGGGATTAGTGTGTTGCATCGCAACAATGATGTTCTTAGCGCTTGCCACCAGGTCCATTGCACCCCCCATACCCTTCACCATTTTTCCGGGTATTTTCCAATTAGCAATATCGCCATTCTGTGAAACTTCCATTGCACCAAGCACGGTCAGGTCAATCTTTCCGGCCCTGATCATTCCAAAACTCTCAGCGCTATCAAAGAATGCTCCTCCTTTAATTACAGTTACAGTTTCTTTGCCTGCATTTATCAGGTCGGCATCTATATCCGCCTCTTCAGGGTAAGGCCCCATGCCAAGTATGCCGTTCTCGCTTTGCAAAATAACCGTCATTCCCTCAGGAATGAAGTTCGATACCAGTGTCGGAATGCCTATTCCAAGGTTAACATACATGCCATCCCTTAACTCTTGTGCGATGCGTTTAGCTATTCCAAATTTATCTAGAGCCATAATTTCAGTTTGAGTGTTGTTAGTTTATGGGTGGTATTACTGCTTTTGCAATTGAACGGTCCTGCGCTCTATCCGCTTTTCATAATTACTTCCCTGGAATACGCGATGAACATATACGCCTGCCACGTCAATCCTGTCAGGATCCAATTCTCCTGGTTCTACTAATTCTTCCACTTCTGCTATGGTAATCGTACCTGCTTTAGCCATACTGGTAGAGAAGTTGCGCGTGGCTTTCCTAAAGACAAGATTACCCATTCTGTCTCCTTTCCATGCCTTCACAATGGCGAAGTCGGCATATAAAGCTTTTTCCATCAAATACATCTTGCCATTAAACTCCCGAACTTCTTTCCCCTCTGCTATCTCGGTACCATACCCAGCAGGCGTGAAGAACGCGGGAATGCCCATACCCGCCATCTCAATCCTTGTAGCAAGGGTGCCCTGTGGAATAAGCTCAACTTCCAATTCGCCGCTCAGCAATTGACGTTCAAATTCGGCATTCTCTCCTACGTAGCTACTTTGCATCTTTTTTATCTGCCTTGTTTGCAGAAGGAGGCCTAATCCAAAGTCATCAACGCCGGCATTATTCGAAATGCAGGTTAGGTTTTTAACGCCTTTGTTCTTTAATGCGATGATGCTGTTTTCGGGTATCGCGCAAAGGCCAAAGCCTCCAAGCATAATGGTAGCGCCGTCCTGTATATCATGAATAGCGGCTTGTGCATCGTTAAATACTTTGTTCATCTTAAACGATTAATACACAAAGTAAAGCCGTTTTATTGGTTCTTCTCTATTTTCAGAAGAGGCTTCTCAAGTTGAGGATTTGTTCGCACCCCGTACTGGTAGACGGAGTCAATGAGGTCTTTATGCAGGTAGGGGTTTTCCAGGTAAAAGCTATAGCTTTTGTAAAACTGTTCTCTTGTAATGTTATGGATGGTGAATATCTGGCTATAATACTCGGTTGTAAGTTGTTTGATCGTCTTAGTGCTATCAGCATTGGCGGTCATGCTTGCCAGTTCATCTGCTCTTGTAATGTCCCACAGCACCCTTTTCATTTTTTCAGGTTGAATATATTCTTCGGGAACTTGCCTGCCACAGGATGCAAATGCAATAAGGATTGCGATTAAAAGAGCATTTCTTCTGTTGGTGCCTGCGAATCTCATGAAACAAAGAATTTAAAAGGGGTGCAGGGTGTAATATTACTTCAATTCTTCTTTGTACTTGTCCAGGTTAGATATATCTACTATTGAAAGCATATCAAGGAACTTCTTTTTGTCTTGTGGAGCTGCCTTTTTAAACAATCCTACCAATTCAGTTGACTTGCCTGCAAGAAAAAACTGTTGTACCATGGTGTTAGGATTTTCCTGGTTGAAAGTCTGCAGCCTTGTAAAAGCATCCATAACGTTTTTACGGGCTGTTGCCTCATCCTGGTAAAAAAGATCGAGTCCTTGCCTGTAATAGGTATATATGATTTCATGAATCATGTTATACCGGTTGTTCATAAGGTTTTCAGCAAGCCAGTACCGGTTGCGTAAACCATCAAAGGCCCTCCACCCGCTGATATCCTTTCCTTCTGGTGAATTATTAACGATGTTGTTCGCCTTTTGGAAATAGTTTTCGCCTGCTTTTGGAGAAAATGAGTTGTAGTCCATACCCAAAATGATGTTTACGTAGAACGCAAAAATGGCAGTTAGGTTTGCCACATGGGGGTCAGAGCCTGCAACACGGTTTTCGTTGAACTCTACCGGCTGATACTCTATATATTTAAAGACAACATCATTGTCCATGAAGTTTACTAAAGCTGCGTTGTAGCTGGAGTTGAATACCGGCCTGGCAGCCTGTACAGTAAGTTTTCCTTTATAAACATTAGCATCATCTGTGCTTTCCACGTTCAGGAGGAACTGGCATTCTATCTTCTCGCTGGCACCAAACACATCCTTCGTCCACTTACGATTGTTTAACAAGTTGGTAAGCTGGCTTTGCAGCGTATTAAAAATCTTTTTATCAACCTGCGTGTTTACCTTTTGCGCCAATACGGTAACCTTAGCTTGCAGCTCCTGCCCTTGCACCGCCTGCGTTCCGAGGCTAATAAGGATTAACAGAATTAAGTTCCTCATAAATACTTTATAGCAATGTCAATTATTTCCTGGGCTATTAAAGCCTTTGATGCAATATTGCCCGCTTCTACCTTTCCGGATTTGTCAAACACTGTTACTTTGTTTGTATCGCCTCCAAAGGCTGCGCCTTCGTCGTTTAACGAATTTAAGATGATAAGATCAGCATTTTTATCTTTTAACTTTTGCCATGCGTTAGCTTCTTCATTTTCCGTTTCAAGGGCAAAACCAATCAGTAACTGTCCTTTGCGTTTTTGTTTTCCAAGGCTCGCCAGTATGTCCTGCGTCCTAACCAGCTTAAGTTCTACCAGGTCTTTTCCCGTTTTCTTTATTTTCTGGTCAGCCACCTCAGCCGGCTTGTAATCGGCTACAGCGGCAGCCATCACGCACACATCGGCTTCAGCAAATGCGGCGGTAGTTTCGTCAAACATTTCGCC
>JAEZDR010000085.1 GCA_023433265.1 Bacteroidota bacterium
CGAAAATGGGCGCTACTCAACAAATATTATAGACCAGGGCACTACGCATACCATCAGTTTCACAATCCCATCTAACGTTGCGGCAGCAAAATTCATGGTTTACTGGGTAGATCCGCAAGGCACAGTTGGTGCCGCGAAAGCACTGGTAAACGATATCAAAACCTGGGTGGTTTCTCCGTTTTGGGGTGGTGAGATTCACGATCCATGGCGCCTTTTCGCTGGTAATGCTCCTACGCCATCTAGTTGTGCCGCTCCCGCTACACGGGGTATCGATACAACAAACAATGTGGAGCAGGTGCAGATTGATGATCCGCAGGCAGGTGTATACCAACTGAAAATAGAAGGGAGTAAAATACCTATGGGTCCGCAAACTTATTACGTGGTTTACGAGTATGTAATGAATACTGTAACCGTCACTCATCCCTTTGGCGGCGAGTCCTTCACACCCGGCGAGGTTCAGCGCATCCGTTGGGATGCACCGGGCAACTCAGGCAACTTTAGCGTCCAGTATTCTTCAAATGAAGGTTCTACCTGGACTACCATTTCCAGCAGTGTCTCGGCTGCGCAGCGTTACTACGATTGGAGTGTGCCGTCACTTGCTACCGGTAAGGCAAGGGTGAAAGTAACAAGGGGTACCACCAGCGATGTGAGCGATACCAACTTCACCATTATCGGGCGGCCTGCAAACGTTACGTTTACGCAGATATGCCAGGGTCAGTCCAGGATTTCGTGGAATGCTGTTTCTGGTGCAACTGGCTATGACGTGTTCAAGCTGGGCAGCGAATACATGGAATTGATTGCATCCACAACAGCTACCAATGTACATCTAACCGGGCTTGGTTCGTCTCAAAACTATTTTGCAGTTCGGGCTAAACTGGGGCATCTAATGTACGGCATGCGTTCAAATGCAGTGGTGCATACTAATACATCATCAGCTACTTGTGCCCTCCCGGTTAAGCTGGTTTCTTTTAACGCCACTCGCCAGGAAGGTGATGCGCTTATTACCTGGACCACTGCGCAGGAAATAAACATACTTCGATATGTGGTAGAACGATCGCAAACACCTTCATTCGAAACACCGGTTTTGGTGGGGGATGTTAAAGCGCAAAACAGTTTATCGTTACAGGAGTATAAGCTGCTGGACGATGAAGTGGACGGAAGGGGTATTTGGTACTATCGCTTAAGGATAGAAGAAACAGACAAGACGTTGTACAGCAACATAGAGGTAGTAAAATGGCCCGATGCAACAGCGCATTTCAGCCTCTATCCAAATCCTGCCAGCTCTACCCTGTTCCTGCAACTGGGCAAAACATTCAATTCTGTTTCAGTCGATGCTTTCAACGCAGCAGGTATCAGAGTAATGAATAAACAACTTAGTGCAGTTAATTCGGCTACAATCAATGTAAGTGCGCTGCCTGCGGGTAGCTACTTTATTGTAGTAACCGCTGATGGTCAGGTACTAAACAGGCAGCGCCTCACTATTGCACGATAACAGCGTGACTCCATAGAAGAATAAAGGCCATTTACGGTAGTAGATGGCCTTTATTCTATAATACTTTCTAGTCCTAATAACTCACTCCCTGTTTACATTCAGGTATTCCTGCAATGCTTTTACGTAGGCTTCAAATGCGTCTATCCCTTTCGAAGTAATCTTGCAGGTGGTGAGCGGGTATTTGTCTTTGAATTGTTTGATAACTTCTATATACCCTGCATCTTTTAGCTTTTGAATTTGCACGCTCAGGTTGCCTGCGGTAGAGCTTGTCTTCTCTCTGATGAATGTAAATTCAGCTTCCTTAACGCTAATCAGCAAACTCATTACTGCCAGCCGCAATTGTGAATGTAATATTGGATCTAAATCTTTAAACACGTTCTGCTTTTACCACGCTGTTTGTTTTGTAAAACGCCTTGTAGGCTATATGGCCGGGTATGATGTAGCCGCAAATTACAGCAACTGTATGCAGCCACATCACGTGCTCAAACTTGTCGGCAAATAATGCTGCGATGCCAATTCCCCATGTAAGGTATGCGCCTATTACAGATGGCTTGAAGTTTAATGCCGCCCCGTAAATCAGGATCCAGAATGCGTACAGGTTAATTAAAAGCGCAAAGCCCGCATTGATGATGGGTGTTATGTTTGTCCCTGTATCCTGGTCTGCCACCCGCATTGAGGTCAGGTTCATTGAAAGAATAATCACAAATAGCGATATAAAGAAGCCAGCGTCCAGTTTCTTAAACAGCTCCGAGGTATAGGTGCGCACTTTTACAGGAGCCTGCACAAACATCCTTCTCGTAATAACGCCGAGTTTAATTACGATTGCAGCTGTGCCGAAAGCATTCCAGAAGAAAAACGTGGATACCCATTCCTGCCTCAGGTTCACAATAGTAAGAATCGACGCTGCCAGTAGCATCCATCCCCACAAAATCCACCCTGTTCCATCATCCTTTTGCTCCTTTTTTGCAGTAGCTATCATCTGCTGAATGATGCCGAGACTTTCCTGTTCACTCAACTGCTGTTTTTCAATCATTACTTTCGGTTTTATGTTTCCATCGCAGCAGGTATCCGGGAACAATCCATGCAAGTATCACCGCTGCCGATAATAAGAGTAGCTGGAAAGGCCAATCCAGAAACAGGGCAAGAATGGCTAACACCCAGCAGGCGAATCCTCCCAGTTTCAATGACTGGAAGCGTAACACCACCCCGGATAAAAACGTAGGCATGCCATACAAAACCAGGAACATGGGATACATCGATGGCCAGTCTTTGTTCGTGCTCAAGATGATGCCGGTTAGAAACATCATGATCACAAAAGTGATCCATACATAACCGCTGATTTCGTCGGCATAGCTTCTTACCTTCTCTCTTTTCTTTTGCCTTGCAAGGTAAATGAACTGGTAGATCAGGGCTGCCCACGTAAGGCCCCATATCCATTCCGGTCGTTCAAACAACCTAAAGTAGATGGCCACGAAATGGAAAATGCTGCAGGCAAAGATGGTCCAGCCCCATAAGAGGTATAAGTGGCCGTTTTCAGTCATCTTATTTCTTGCCCTGGCAATCATGCTTTCTATCAGCAGCAAACTTGCCTTAGGATCAAGATTCGGTTCTGTGGGCATAATTATTTATTTGTAGGCTGGCATTTGGCTAATAAGGCTTCGGCGGAGGCTTGTCCCCACCTGGGAGCAAGGTCATCGCCATTTTTGTCAGATGCAAACAATTGTAAGCTCTTCTCCAATACCGGTCTGGCTGCATCTTTTCCTCCGCCAAAATTAACAGGGGTATAAAATAGGTTTGTCCCTTCCATGTAAAAGATACGGGGGTTGTTTGCATCCAGTTTTTTCCCTTCCGTAAGGGCGTTCTGCATCAAAGGTCCATATTGTTCCCAGCGACTCATAGGGTTTACCTGTAATTGCAAAGATGCAATCATATATTTTACTACAGCTATCTCTGCATTGCGGTTAATAGCTTCAGCTTTTTCCAACAGCAGGTTCGCTTTCTCTGCTATTGCATCTTTATCAGCTCTTGCATCCCTGTAACCACAGGTTGCCTTACATAAAGCCGCATAGTAATAAGGTAGCCATGCGTTCTTTTCTGCATCACCAATCCTTTCAAAACTTGCCGATAGCCTGTCAAGTTGTTCGCAAGTCTTCGCCGAATCTATCTGTTTTATGTTCTGCTTCATTGCAGCTACATAGCGGCTATCCTGTGCAAGGGTCATCTGTACCATTGTTATGAATGCGAGGAAGAAAATTGCCTGTTTCATTATGGAGTATTTAATAGTGAGGTGGTATTTTTTTCTTGTTGTTGCTTTAGTTTCTCGTATTCTCTTTCTGTGGACGACATCATGCCCAGCGCACCATAGGCATCCAGGCCATGAAAAACAAGCCCGATGCCCCAGCCCGCGATGGGCCAGAATGGCCAAAAGTGAATTTGCATATCATTACGCCACCACGAAAACATCCAAAGCGCAACAAAGAATGCGTTAATTACCAGATAGGTGAACAGGTGGCGTTTGAATGACGCACGTTTTCGTGCAATCTCCCAAAGCATTGTGTTTTTTTCGTTGTTCATTATGATTGTTTTTGGTTGTGATAATTAAAGGTTGTTATTGATGGCGTCATCTGTTCTGTCAATGCCCCAGCTTAAAAACAGCCCAGCAAAAACGAATCTTTCTGCGGGTGGGTGAATGGCTTGTTTAATTTTCCCATCGTGCGAATAGTTGTAGCCAAACACTTGTGTTGCTCCGGTTACATTTGTTACCGATACTACCACCACAGCAAATGCTTTCCTTATTCGCGTTACATAATTGGCACTGAATCCGAGGTTATGATAAGATTTTGTTTTGCCTTCGTCGGTTAACACCGGCTTGCCGCCATTATTATCAATATGATAATAGGGCCGGCCTGTGGCGAAACTGTAGGTAAGATTGAATCCTGTACTGATGGTTGAGAAAAATCGTTTGATAACGAGAGAAGAGGTGTGCCCGGTTGCAAAGTTGGGTTGCATCCTCCCTGGAAAATCCAGGTAGTTCCGCCTTGTGTCCAGGTAAGAATAGCTCACCCAATAGTCAAGATTCTTAATCGTTTTCTTATCCCTGAAAAATAGTTCAACCCCACGTGCAAAGCCATCGCCTGCGTTGTTGACTGATGGGGTTGTTTTTATGAGTTCACCGTAGGTTTTGTAGAAGCTTTCTATCCTAAATGTTCTGCCGATAGAACTTCTTTGGTAGTTGATGATGTAATGCTGCGACTGTTCATAATCAAGAGCATTATTAAGTCTTTGCCATTGCGATGCAGGTTGCTGAAAGAATTTTCCATAAGCAAGGCTCACCTGGCTATTATTGCTTGTCTTATATGCCATGGCGAGCCTTGGTGCAACATTCATCTTTTCTGAGAGCGAGGAATGCTCTGCTCTAAGGCCTGCCTTCAGCGACAATGCATTGCTGATGTGCAGGTCAGTTTCTGCAAACAAAACGCTCAGCCGGTCTTGCATCTGCGTGGATAGCAGGTTGTATTTCCACCTGTAGTCGCTCACCCAATATTCGCTACCAAATCGTAGCATATTTATGCCCGTAAGCTTTTTCTCAAATACGGCCCGCAACTGTGCAAAGCTTTGCCTGCTCGTTAAGTCAAACGGTTTGCTACTTAACCAGGGCTGCGATGGATTTACATAGGCTTTTGTGATAGCGCTTTCCAGGTGTTGGCTAATATCATCATTGTTGATACTGAAAGCCGCTCCTGTTATTATTTTCCAGCCCCCACCAAGGTTCTCGCGCCAGGTGATATTGTTGTACCAATTTGTATTCTTCAAACCGAATGCAGTCAATAAATCGGAGGAGTCTATATCGGGCCTCTTTAAACCAAATTGGCTATAACTAAAACTGGAGAAGTACTTTACAATACCTCCCTTAGTTTTAAACCTGAGGTTTAGATCTGCTGTGTGAAATTCAGGTATCCTGAAGTAGTCAGGTGCCTGAGGCACGAGTTTGAAATAGGGAAGAAGGTTTGTGTACCCATAATTAATACCGTAGGACGCCTTCTTGCTTTTAGATAGCTCCTGAATGCCGGCGCCTACAAACACAGAACTGATAGACGCGGTAGCTGAACTCTTTTCCGGCATATCAATAGACTCAAGCAATACCACCGACGACAAGGCCTGCCCATATAACGCCGAGTAACCACCTGTGCTAAACACGGTGCCCTTAAACAGGCCCGGCGAAAATCTCCCTCGCGCGGCAATGTCTGGAGCGCTGGAGTAAAATGGGTTTGCAACCACCATCCCATCTATAAATTGTTTTGTTTCAGCTCCCGTCCCGCCTCTTACAAACAAGCCTTCCTGTTCCCCCACCTGTTGCGCCCCGGGTAAGGTTTTTATGGCCGAAGTGATATCTGCATTGGCTCCGCCTACTGTCAATACATCCAGGTTGGTGAGTACCGCCGTAGCTCGCTTCCGGTCCGATGCCTCAAAAGATCCTGCTGTAACGGTAACCGCTCTTAATTCGTCGATTTTTTCTTTCAGCTTGAACAGGAGAGGTGCATTGTTGGTAACAACCTGCATTTCTTCGCTGTGGTATCCTATTGCCGACACCTGTAACAGGAAACTGTCTTTTAGACTCGTTTCAAAGCTGAAGTTGCCTGCAGCATCAGTAATGCCACCATCGTAACTATCTTTAATACTTACGCTCGCTGCGCTTATGGGGCGGCTGCGATTGTCTAGCACCCTGCCTTCTACCTTTCTTTGGGCAAGGAGGGTAGTGCTTAGTAACAAGGCGGAAAAAAATAGTAGTGTTCTCATCGTTGGGACACAAACGTAGAATGGTTTATGATATAAACCAAATTATTCTATAAATGCTTTTTCACATTGGTTTTCTCAATTTGATCCATCTGTCAGCGCAACTCTTTTTTCGATAATTTCGCAGCCATTTTTCACCACCATATATATATGAACACCCGCTATAAAGAGTTTACCGGGCTCAACCTGCCGGCCATAGAAAAGGAAATGCTTGCAAAATGGCAGCAAAACGGCGCTTTTGAGCAAAGTGTGAAGTTGAGAGAAGGCGCTAAACCATTTGTGTTTTACGAGGGGCCACCAAGTGCTAACGGTATGCCGGGTATTCACCACGTCATCAGTCGTACACTAAAGGATCTTGTATGCCGGTACAAAACCATGCGGGGTTTCCAGGTGAAAAGAAAAGGTGGTTGGGACACTCACGGTTTGCCGGTTGAACTTGGGGTGGAAAAGGAGCTAGGCATCACTAAGGAAGATATTGGTAAAAAGATAACGGTTGGAGAATACAACCAAAAATGCCGCGAGGCAGTACTGAAATACAAGAAAGAATGGGACGATCTTACCCGCCAAATGGGCTATTGGGTAGATCTTGACCATCCTTATATCACCTTCGAAAACAATTACATCGAAACGCTTTGGTGGCTACTTAAGCAATTGTACAACAAAGGGTTGTTGTACCAAAGCGTGAGCATTCAGCCTTATTCGCCGGCAGCGGGTACAGGCCTCAGCTCGCATGAACTTAACCAGCCAGGCTGCTATCGCGAGGTGAAGGATACTTCCTGCGTAGCCATGTTCAAAGCGATTGAAGACGAGCGTTCTTCTTTCCTGTTTCAACATGCAAAAGAAACTGACGGCGATTTGTTTTACCTCGCCTGGACCACCACTCCATGGACATTACCATCCAACCTGGGTCTTACAGTGGGCGGTAATATTGATTATGTATTGGTTAAAACTTTCAACCCATATACGCACCTGCCCATTAAGGTGGTGCTTGCCAAAGCTTTACTCGGGAAGTTTTTTAAGGAAGAAGGCCGTGATGGAGATTTCAGTGCTTACTCCGAATCTTCAAAACTGCTACCCTGGAAGATCCTTGCTGAATGTAAAGGATCGCAGTTGGAGGGTTGCAACTATGAACAATTGTTACCCTATACCGCTAATAGCACCGAAAATATCCAGTCGTTAAATGAAGGAGAATCTCCGAAGCCTTTCCGTGTACTCGTAGGCGACTTTGTTACTACCGAAGACGGTACGGGTATCGTACATACAGCACCGGCTTTTGGCGCAGATGACTACAGGGTAGGAAAAAAATATAACATTGGTATCCTCGTTATGGTAGATCGCGAGGGCAAATTCGTTGATGGCCTTGGTGAGTTTAGCAATAAATATGTAAAGGATTACAAGGCGGGTGTTGAATGGAGCGATGTAAACGTTGACATTGCAGTAAAACTGAAAAAGGAAAACCGCGCTTTCAAAGTAGAAAAATACGAACATACCTACCCCCATTGCTGGCGAACAGACAAGCCTATTCTATACTATCCCCTGGATGCCTGGTTTATTAAAACCACGGCAATGAGAGACCGGATGGTCGAACTTAATAAAACCATCAATTGGAAGCCTAAGTCCACCGGCGAAGGTCGCTTTGGTAACTGGCTGGAGAATATGGTGGATTGGAACCTGAGCAGGAGCCGCTATTGGGGAACACCTCTCCCCATCTGGCGGACTGAAGATAATGAAGAAGAAATCTGCATTGGCTCGGTGGAAGAGCTAACAACCGAATACCAAAAAGCAATTGCTGCCGGTTTTAACCAGGGCTCATCATTAAAAGTGGTGGATGGCAAATTGGACGTAGATCTTCATAAACCCTTCGTAGACGATATTATTCTCCTGTCACCCTCCGGCAAACCGATGAAGCGCGTGCCCGACCTGATAGACGTTTGGTTCGATTCGGGCGCAATGCCTTACGCACAGTGGCACTATCCATTTGAATCAAAAAACCTGGTAGACAGCGGGCAGGCGTTTCCGGCCGACTTTATTGCTGAAGGTGTTGATCAAACAAGGGGTTGGTTTTACACACTCCATGCGCTTGGTGTGATGCTCTTCGATTCAGTTGCCTACAAGACGGTGGTTTCCAACGGGCTTGTGCTGGATAAGAATGGCAATAAAATGAGCAAGCGCCTGGGCAACGTGGTGAACCCTTTTGAAACCATTGCTTCTTTTGGCGCAGACGCCACCCGATGGTACCTTGTTACGAATGCCTCCCCCTGGGATAACCTCAAGTTTGATATAGAAGGCATCAAAGAGGTTCAACGTAAATTCTTTGGTACGCTATATAATACCTACCAGTTCTTCGCGCTATATGCTAATGTGGACGGCTTTTCGTTTAAAGAAGCCTACATCCCGGTTGAAAAAAGGCCTGAAATAGACCGTTGGATCCTTTCGTCGCTCAACAGCCTTATCAAAAAGGTTACTGACTCACTTGACGATTATGAACCAACAGCAGCCGGAAGGGCTATTGAAGAGTTTGTAGACGAACATTTAAGTAATTGGTATGTAAGGCTTTGCAGGCGCAGGTTCTGGAAAGGAGAATATGCCCACGACAAGATAGCTGCCTATCAAACCCTTTATGAATGCCTCGAAACACTCACAAGGCTGATTGCGCCAATTTCTCCTTTCTTCAGCGACGCGGTATTTCTTCAACTCAACGAGGTTACCAGCCGGTTTTCCGCTTCTTCGGTTCACCATATAGAATTCCCAACTATCAACGAATCACTCGTTGATCGGGACCTTGAAGAGCGCATGCAATTGGCCCAGGACGTATGTTCTCTCGTGCTTAGCCTTCGTAAAAAGGTGAATATCAAAGTAAGACAACCACTACAAAAGGTTCTCATTCCTGTGCTGAACCCCCATATGAAAGAGCAGGTGCAGCGCATGGAAGACCTTGTGAAAGCTGAAGTAAACGTAAAAGAGGTTCAATACTTAACTGACACTGAGGGTATCATTAAGAAGAAGATCAAACCGAACTTCCAGGCATTAGGTAAAAAGCTTGGCGGTAAAATGAAAGCGGTTAACCAGGCGCTCGCGGCCTTTAACCAACAGGACATTGCCCGGATAGAGAAGGAAGGTTTTTATACCTTGATCATTGAGGGTGAACATCTTGTGCTGAACGTTAACGAAGTGGACATTGCCGCTGAAGATATCCCGGGCTGGAGCGTCGCTTCAAAAGGCAGCCTCACGGTTGCTTTGGATATTACAATTACGCCTGAACTGAAACAGGAAGGGGACGCAAGAGAATTCGTCAATCGCATACAAAATATTCGCAAAGAAGGTGGTTTTGATCTTACAGATCGTATATTCGTGAGCGTAGAAGATAACGGGGCCATGACGGCGTCCCTAAACCAATTTAAAAACTATATTTGCACTGAAATTCTGGCAGATGACATTGACTTTGTGCCACAATTGCCACAAGCCATTGAAATTGAAGTCAATGACGAATTGCTTAAAGTAAGTGTAAACAAAAAAGCTTAAAGTGTATGGCAACTAAGAAGCCCGTAGCCAAGAGCGGCAAAACTGCTAAACCCGCCCCAAAAGCAACCAAACCTGCCCCAAAAAGCATAAAAAAAGCGGCCCCGGCTAAAGCTGTTGCCAAAAAAGCCCCCGCTAAGAGCGTATCTAAATCTGTTGGAGCAAAAAAAGCGGCTCCCGCAAAACCAACAAAGAAAATCGCTCCTGCTAAAAAAGCAGTAGTAAAAAAGGCGGCTCCTGCAAAAAAGGTAGCCCCGGCTAAAAAAGCGGCCCCTGTTAAGAAGGTAGCCCCTGCTAAAAAAGTGGGCCCTAAAAAGGCAGCACCGGTTAAAGCGGCTCCTGCAAAAAAGATAGTCGCTGCTAAACCTGCCCCAAAAGCAACCAAACCCTTAACCCAAACAAAAGCTGCCCCTGCAAAAACGCAAATGCCGGCGAAAGCCCAATTGCCGGTTAAAAAAGCACCGGTAGTTACCAAATCGGCACCTGCAGCTAAACCACTAAAATCTGGTGAGAAAATTGTAACACCTGCTAATGGCGTTAAAACGTCGTCAGTTGGAATAGGAGAAAGAAGGCCACCGGTCATCAAACCACAAATCAGGCAGGTTCCCAGGAGAACCGAACCGATGAAAGAGGTGAAAGTGCCCAAAACCTCAGTTAAAACTGCTATTCCATATAAACCCGGCTATAAACCGTTAGACGACAGAAAGGTAGAAACAACACAAAAAGACCCGTTAGTGAGATACAACGATTCAGATTTAAACGAGTTTAGGGAGCTGATCCAAAAGAAACTGGAAGCAGCTAAAAAAGAACTGGCATACCTGCAAGGTCTCATTACCCGCAAGGATGAATTGGGCGGCGATGAAAGCGACAACCGCTATATGACCATGGAAGATGGCAGCATCAGTATGGAAAGAGAGCAGCTAAGCCAGATGGCAAGCAGGCAAATAACTTATATAGATCACCTGGAAAAAGCCCTTATTCGCATAGAAAACAAAACCTATGGAATATGCAGGGTTACAGGTCAGCTCATTGATAAGGCCCGTTTACGAGCCGTGCCCCATGCTACATTGAGTCTCGAGGCCAAGCTGGGACTTGTTAAGCCCAATCAGTAAAGAGAACACTGCAAAGATTTTATTACAACGGGTAGCTTATGCTGCCCGTTTTTATTTGGCGTGGGTAGGAAATACCAGGCCATCAGTAATCATCGCATCACTCAGGTAGATGATGCGGGAGTAAGTTTCAGTTACAAAGATTATCGTGATAGCACGTCAGCCCCCATTGCGGCAATACCTTGTTAGCGGTTCGTTGTTTATTGTCCTGCTGTTGCAGTTTCTCGTATTTCAACACTTGTATTTTGTCCGTTTAAGATTGGACATTTCTTCGCAATCTTTGTCGCTTCGTCAAGATTTTTGGCTAAAACAATGATGTAACCTGCAATAGAATTATTGTCGGCAATATGTGGCGTTTCAACAACCTCGTTGTTTGGTCTCAGCACTCTTCCTTGTCGGGAAAAATGATTTCCACCGTCTGCAAGTTGGTCATTGTCGGCAATTTCGTTAATCCAATTCGTCCATTGTTGCATATAGCTTCCCATTTGCTTTTTGGTTGGTTGTGCTTCTTTGTTTGTGATGTCCATACGGAACAGTAATACAAATTCTTTCATCTTAATTTCTTTTTGCAAAGATGATTTATCCAATTTAGATACACTTTGATTTAGGTCAAAATCGTTTTATTTGGATTTAAGTCTGCTTAATGTTTCTTCCCGTATGTCAAGATAGGAAGCCAAAACTCTGTTTGAAAGGCGTTGAATTAAAACAGGATTTTCTTTTAGGACATTGTCATATCGTTGTTTGGCAGTTAATGTAGTCAGCTGTTCAATTTTTTTGTTTTGAAATGAATAAGCCATTTCTAAAATTCTCTGATAAAAAATTTTCCAACTTACCATTTCCTCGTTAAGGCGAAAAAAGTTTGAATAACTAATTGCCAATAATTCTGTATCGTCAAGCGTTTCTAAAAATTCAATAGACGGTTTTTGAGAAATGAAACTTATCAATGCCGTTCCTATGTGATTGTCAAGCATCACATACCTTGTTTTTTCGTGTCCGTTTTTGTCAATGAAAAAAGTCCTGACACGGTAAGCTTCCCCAGAAACAGTACAGTTTAAAAGTAGACTATTGTCATAACTTTAAAACTGTAAAACATGAAAAGAAGTAAGTTCAGTCACACCCAGATTGCCAGTATCCTGAA
>JAEZDR010000034.1 GCA_023433265.1 Bacteroidota bacterium
AAGAGTAAAAAACAGCTGAGGACTTTACTGCGGATCAGCATGTTTCCAGGAACTGCTTTGAGTCCCGTCTTCTCTCAGCCGCCTTGCTTTTCTATACTAACAAATTAATAAAAATGCAACATACGAGTGTCCCGCCCGCGCTGCCTTCTGGCGGGCTGACGCTGCGGCATTCATAGTTGACAGTTGATTTCATATTGGCTGCAGAGATACTTACTACATCTTTTTTCTTTATAAGATCAAATATCAATCATTCATAAAGGTACTTACTTGGAAAACCTCCTTTTGCTCTAATCAGCAAGGTACGTAATCTTAACTCTCCCTCTCATGGCGCAGAGTGCTTTGAGTTTTCCACTATCCATAGAGGCCCTATCTATGGTCTATCTCTGGGCATTCTCTGGGGACTCGTAAAGGAATCAATGGGGATGCTCTGGTAACTCTCTCAAATCCGCCCAAGGCCACGATGCGGTTACTGCGTGCTTTGTAAAGTTCTTCCAGGCTTCTGAACTCGCAAAACCTTGGTTACGATTCAAGCGCTGAGCTCCATCGTTCTTTAGGCCACCCGTGCCCGGACCGATGGCTTTACGGTAATGTTTTCTCTTTCGCTTATTCGCTTCTTTTTTCTCCTGCCCCACCAAATGAGGGTGCCGGTTACGGGCAACGAAGCTGCAAACAAGGAAGCAAGGAAGTAAATGATCTTGCTGCCTATGCCCAGGGCCCTGATCCTGCCGGTATGAAAGTCGTATATGCTGCGGCTAATGTACTCGTAACGTGTATACTTTTGGTAAGTATCCGTATGGAGGTTAGCTATGGAGTACTGGTCGAAGAAAGCGGTGGTTTGTTTACGCACGATTGCATAGGGGTAACGAAACAACACACGAATAGGCTCTATACTGTCTTTGGGAACAGTAATAAATACCTGCCTTGCTCCCGGATGGGCTGCTTTGGTATACAGGTAGGCGGTATCCAGCGGGTTTTCTTTCTTTAGCAGCGAAGGCGTAGAAGCCACTTCAGGCAGCTTCCATACAGGGCTGCCGGTAAGGGCGCTTACGATATTCTTGCTGGTGTCGAATACCCAAAACAATCCGGTTAAAGAGATAATGAATAACACAAAGAGTGCATAGAAACCCAGTACGCTATGCAGGTCCCAGTTTCTCCTTCTCCAGTTAGGCGTTCTCCATTTTACAGATAGCGCTGTTTTAAGAAAGCGGCGCTGTCTTGGCCACCAAAGCACAAGGCCGCTGATGCACATGATAAAAAAGATAAGCACGTTCCAACGCACAATTTCTTCTCCTACCTCCCCCATCATGAGGTTAAGGTGCAGCTCCAGCACCACACTCATAAAGTCCGTCTTCAAGTCGCGGTGGCCTAATAATTCAGCAGTGTAGGGGTTGATGGAAATGGCCAGTTTGTTCTTTGTATGGAAAACAAAGGCTGCATCTTTTTCTTCAAGGAAGCGCAGTTGCGTAATCTTTTCTTTAGGATAGGCCTTTTGAACTACAACAGCAAGCGTGCTGATGGATTTGCGTTCTACGCCGGGGGTTTCTACATGAAGATAGTTGTGCTGGAATACCTGCCTCCACTCCTCTTCAAAAACGTAGATACAACCGGTGAGGGATACCACTAAAACAACCAGCCCGGTGGTTAAACCGAGCCAGCGATGTAGCACTAAAAATGCTTTACGTATGTTTTGATAGGTTCTCTTCAACACTTGTATCAGAATGTGTAAGCAACAGTAGCCATCCAGTTGCGTGGTGCGCCCGGAAATAAACGCAGGTAATCGTAACCGCCTACCCAATATGTTTTGTCTGCGAGGTTATTGATGTTTAACTGCAATTGGAACTTGTTTACCCTGTAATAAATTGCAGCATTAAATACTTCGTATCCCGGTAAGGTTTGTGTTTGACTTAATGAAACATTCCGTGCGGTTACGAAGTTGCCACCTAGTCCAAAACCAAGTCCCGATAAACCACCTTTGCTGAACATATGTTTCGTCCAAAAGCTACCCTGGTGTTCAGGTGCGTTGGGTTTTTGTCTACCTATTTCTTCGGGTTTTGTGCTTTCAGAGATGGCTGCATCGTTAAATGCGTAGGCAACTATAAGATTCCAGTTTGGGTTGATTTGCCCTGTAGCCTCAAACTCAAAACCCATTGCTTTTTCCTTGCCCACCTGCCTTAAAAGGTCTGGCTGACCGGCAACTCCCGCATTGTACAAGACGTTTTGCAATTCTACCTGGTAAACAGACGTGGTAACGGCGAGGCGTTTATTAAACCACTCGCTCTTGGCACCCACCTCCATCAATGTGCTGTAAAGCGGATCGAAGGGACCGCCTGCAAGCGGATTAGCTATTGTACTGGCTGTTTGCGGATTATATCCTTTTGCATAGGTTGCATACAGGTTAATGTTGTTTGTGATCTCATAAACCAGTCCAATGCGTGGAATGATGGCCTCCTGCTTCACCTTTGTTTCTGTAGGTTTCAGGTAGTTTATCCTATCGTGGAAGGTTTCGTAACGAATACCTAACAAAGCCTGAAATCGGCCAAGCTTAACCTGGTCCTGCACATAGATTCCGTTTAACGAATTGAACGTGGGGTCGAAGTCAACACGGGTGTAGAAATACTTCGACATGTCCTGCATTGCGTATGGGCTTGCAGCAGTCAGGTCAAAATGGGGCACGTTCGGAACCGGTCGTTTAATGCCATTAACCGTTTCGTACATAAACTTTCCGGGCTGGGCCGGGTTGTAAGCTGCTGAGGCGGTATTGGTGTTATTACGATAGTTTCTTGCCTGTAACTGAGAGCCCCCAAAAGGCTGGCGCTCTTGTGAATAATCAAACCCTACAAGCAACTTGTGTTTTGTTTGTGCGAGTGAAAAATCATAGGTAAGAAAAGCCGAGGCGTTATCTACATAACGTTTTCTCTTTCTTATAAATACCTGCATCTCTACCATCGTTGGAATAGTGGCACCTGCACTGTCCTTAGCATAGGTGTTTGAAGTGCGATGTTCCAGTAAATCTTCTTCGTAACCTGTTTTTACATAGGCAAGGTTGAACTGCAGGCGATCAGAAAAACGATGGTTAAGTGAGGTGGTAAGCATGAAACTTTCCTCATTAAGGTAGTCGTTCACCTGGTTTAAGCTCTTGGAAACAGGAACTGAATAAATGTCGTTATTCCCAAAAACAGCCTGCCCTCTGTCCAGCCGGCTATTGGATTTATTATATACGAGGTCAAAGTTTAACCGGGTCTTATCAGTGGGAATGAATGAAATAGAAGGCGCTACCACTACATTCTTATCGAACTGGAGATCGCGAAAGCTACCTGAATTCTCGTACCCGAGGTTAAGGCGGTATAGCAATGTTTTGTTATCGTTCATTGGCCCTGTAAAATCAGCAAGTGCACGAAGCGTATTGAAGCTGCCGGTGGTAAAGCTTATGCTCTGTCTTTTCTCTTCCAATGGTTTTTTTGTTACCCGGTTAATCGTTCCGCCGGGTGATGTGTTCCCAAATAAAGCAGAGGCAGGTCCTTTTATCACTTCAACCCTTTCCAAATAGTTGGTGAGCGACTGCTTCCAAAAACCCGTAGTAGTGCGCATGCCATTGATTAACTGCACACCTCCTTCACCCCCCTGAACACGGAAACCACGAATAGTAACATCGTCGTAAAAGGTAAACTGGTTAACACCACTGAAGTTTTTTACGATATCGCCAAGCCTGATGGCCTGTTGATCCTGTATAACTTCTTTAGTTACATAGCTTATGGCCTGCGGAACTTCTTTTAAATGAGTTGCTGTTTTGGTACCCACAAAAGAGTTGGTGTTTTTATATCCCGTTTCCTTTCTACCAATAATTTCCACTGACTGCAAGTCCTTTACCACTTCAAGCATTACGAAGTCCAAAACATATTCTTTACCCTGTTCTATATTGATGTTTCGGCTAATAGCTTCATAGCCAACTGTTCTAATCGTAATTTTGGTATTGCCTGCCTTCTTAACCGCAAGAAGATACTCACCCCGGTCGTTTGAGGTTGTAGCCGATTCGGGTAACTGCACCGTTACACCCGTTAACGGCTCGTTGGCATTATTAGTAATTTTCCCTTTGATAACTCCCTGTGCGCTAACGCCTATTGAAAAGAATACTGCTAAGGCTAAAAACAAATTCCGCATGTGTGAGATTTTGTGAGGGGCAAAGGTGCTGTCAAACCCACCTCCCTCACTTACGGATTCGGGAACAAGGCTTACGAAAAACGGAAAACTTCATGCTATTACACTGTTTACTTTAAGCATCTCCCAAGGCCTGCAAGCAAAAAAGCCGCCCCTTACGGGACGGCTTTATAAAATCAAAAAAAACAAATATTACTTAACAGTCACTGCATTGTCAATGATGAAAACAAGGTTGCTCCTGTGGGCCTTTGTCTCTTCATTTACTGCTGGCAAAGCAGATGAAGCTACAAGTCTTGTGCGCAATTTCTTGAGTGTATTTCTTGCTGCTGCTTTCGCTATCTCATCATAGGTGCTTTTCTCGTCCACCATTTGAGCACAGCGCTGAACATAAGATGTTTGGAGATACTCCCTGAACACATTTACGCTTCCAGCCATGTCCGCGTCAAAAATTGCTTTGGTCAAATCATTCATTACATCTACTGCAGAGTAGGTGTTACCGTACATGCGGCTGTTGGTAATACGCTGCATGGTAGTGGGGTGCATGATGTGGTTCAAAGCTCCTGTAGCAAGGTTATTAAACATTGAAGATGTTTTTGGATCTTCTGTGCTGCTAAAGAAGTTGAAACCCCTGCGCTGCATTTGCAGGTATGGGAGAATTTGAACATCGGCATCGAAAGCATTTGGAGCAAATACGTTTTTAGCAAGTACATCCATCGCTTTCTTTTGGTATGCTACAGGTAC
>JAEZDR010000072.1 GCA_023433265.1 Bacteroidota bacterium
TCGCCTACAAACTCAAAGCGCTCATCAAAAAACAAAACACTTAAATATGCTTTTGGTAACGTTGATAAGGGATCTGAGGCATCAGGCGTTGCTAATGCCTGCATCGCAGCAACATTGCCCGGCGCACAGTTTCCGTCCAACCCGGTAGCAGAGATCATGATGCTTATTCAATTTTTACAAATCCGTTAAATGCTCTACAGTTGTTTTGTTTGTTTGGAATAGCTGGTCTAACTTACCAGCAGCTGTTAAAACAAATGCCAAAATCCCTACCGGTAATAAACCGGAAAATATTGTCAAGGATATGGCAATACCTAAAATCTCCAGTCTTTCTAAGTTGGGCTCCAACAACAATCTCATACAGAAGAAAATGCCGCTCGCAAAACAAAGGCAAAAAAACATACAGAAAACCACTCGTGTACGTCTTTGGAGCAGGAGTTTACTTAAAAATAACAATTTGTCCATTTGACAGTTTTTTTATGGATAAAAAGTCGCATTTGTAATATTTTGAATCGGACTAAAAATAGAAACCAATATTTTATAACCGGCGAACTAAAATAGAAAATTACCTCCAGCTGTTTCTGTATAGAATTTTTTCTATTGTTAAATTACTCATTAGATTTCTTAGCAAGTAGCTATTATTAGTCACAGAAACTTGCATAACCCAAAATTCCTCCTGCAACAGCTCCAGAAATGCCACCCACAACGCAACCTCCAATTACCCCTATAGCGCCCCCTACTGGCCCAGCAACGACGGTTCCTACTGCTCCTCCTACCATACCAACGGCACCGCAGCCAGTCATACCGCCAATGAAGGTACTAGCTGCGCCAGCAAAGACACACTTTCCCCAACATTTCCACCAACCTTTTGAACAAGGTTTTTCTTGAGTGTTTGGATTTGGAATGAAATCAGGAACTCTTCCGCCAAAGTATTCCATCGTCTCAAACTGAGAAATTGCAACTGCTACGTAGATACGCTGCTCATCCAATGAAAGACCTTCGCTATTTTCTTTGATATCGTCAATAAGAATCTGGATGTTCTGACGGAATTCGTCAAAATCTTCTGCTAGTTCACCAGCTGAAGATAACCTCTGAGCAAACCAGGCATCGTGGTAGGTTTCTTCAAAAGAAGTGAAATTTAATGGATCTTCGTTCCTACGCGAATAAAATTCCTCAATGTTGTCGTTGATAATGCCGTTTATTTCGTTAATATCATTCCCCTGATAATTCAGATCTATCAACTTCTGTGCTCCAAAATCCACTAGCGCAACATACCGCTCAATGGCATCATAGTTGACTTCTATAGAGCCGACATCGAATCTATCGGGATCTGCATGGGAAAAGCGTGCGGCGTTTTGACTAGAGAGTGGATTGGATGGAGCAAGAGGACTAGATTCAGTTGCGGTTTTACTACAGGATAAAAAAGCTGCGATTAGCAGTAAAATGAAATTTTTTTTAATAGAAGTAGTTTTTTGGTAGGGCTAATTTATAATGTCTACGTACTACAATAAATGTCAATTGTCAAGCCTCAGTATGTATTTTATCATATTAGCCTACTTGTCTCACTTTGTAGTAGGCCTTGCTGAGAAGGATTGCCTTTCTGTTTTCGCAGAATTTGCGTTCTTCGAGATTTTAGCTTGAACGCATCTCGAAGCAAGGATGAAACCAAGTCTCTGACCTATCTGCATCTTTATCATCTTTTGTAAAATCAGCCCCCGCCACTCATCACATTTTTTAAGCGACTCCATCAAGTATTTATCCATTAAAACGCCTGAAAGCGCTCCTTTGCCCGGACCCGCTATTACAAATATGGTCACCCGTTTCTAACTTTATTACATGGCCAGGCAAGATGGTTATATACGCGTTATTGGTGTAGCAGAAGATGTGCAGCATTACCTACGCAATGGCGTGTACTATGCCCGTTTGAAAAGCAGCCTCACTGGCAAAGACTTTTGGAGAGGTAAAGCTTTTGAAGGCAGCCGCAAAAGTTGCAAACGCTTCGGCCTTGGCAATAAGCTTGCTTCAGCCGTTTACAAAGGCCTCACTAAAGAAAAACGTGCCTATGCGCTTTTCTGCGATCTTAAAACGATCGCGATACTTCAGCTAAAGACCGGGGCTACCGAAGAAGAAGTGTTGCAATTACTGGAGCGGGAAGCAAAGCAACGTAACTACATCAATCCTCCTCGTCAAAAACAACGGAAACCTGCCAAAGCATTTCCCTACGCCAGGTCCATCACGGCCAACTATATCGTACTAACGATTGGCAGGCTTGAATACCTCCAAAACAAATACGGCGAAGACAAGCTGAATGAAATGCTCGAAAGCTTCTTCCATTGCCCAAAGCTTTACCACCCGCCTCCCCAACAAGCTCAGGCCATTGCAGCCGTTGCATAACCTACTTTTTAAAAGGGGTTCCTGGCATTGGTATGTTCATATGTGAAAAATATCGTTGGAGACCAATGCATTCAGGCCCTTTCCTGTTCTTTTTTCCCTTTTTAGTTTGCAGCACTACTTCACTATACCTTACTGCGCCCCTTAATACAGTATCTACACACCGAACTGACTCCGTAGTGACTCCGTAGTGACTCCATAATGACTGTTATGTGCAAACCTCCATATTGCGTGCTTCCCACGCTACTGGTAAAACGTTCTGGACCTGTTGATTCTTAAATCTCTCAATATCCCGCTCTTGGGGCTGATGGATATGCTAAATGTTCTCCATGGGCCTACCGGTGTGATGTTGATGGCCATTTGCCAGCAATGCATTTCCCGCGATACAAACATGGTGAGACTTTCAATTCTCCTGTCTCTTACGTTTACAAAGCTGCTTCCCCCGATTTTCCATTTGGGCGACAGGCTGAAATCACCACTGGCATTCAATCCTGCAGTTACCTCTGTAGTGTAACCTTTAAGGTCGCGCGAGAGCATTCTTTGAAAGGTCATGGAAAAGCCTAATTGCACAGTCCAGGGGATGTCGAAGTCAACAAACTCTGCAGGGTTCATCCTTATATAATCAAGTTGTTGCTGCTGTTCAGCAGGCGTCATGGTAGGATCGTAGGTTGGTTTTTGTTCGGCTTCGTCTTTTGCCTGCTTGCTCTGCAGCGAAGTAGATAAGGCAAGGCTACCAGAAACAAATCGTCCCAGGGTGGGCCGTCCACCCGCCCATACAAAGCGGTTAAGCCTTCGGCCAAAATCGTTCACCTCGTAAGGATCGAGGGTGGCGTTTCCGGTAATGTTCAGTTTCTCGAACAAGGTGCTTCTTAATCCCAGCGTTATAGGGCTTAGCTGGAAGCTATCCTGTAAAAAATTGTAGCTGCTGGCAATGCTAAGCCCATCTATAAGCCTGACTTTCCTTGATGCGCCTGCCGCCGTATCCAGCTTATCTTTTACTTTCATCTCAAGCAGGTTATCAATTTGAAAGCTTAGGCCTCCAAATACACCTTCACTAAATGTGGAGTAGGTACCGTTGAATTTGCTCAGCCTTTGAAAGTTCTTTCCCGTCTCGTCTACCTGCACATTATAATAATGCTTAGCCATCAGGTCGGGCTTATAATTGAAGGCAATGCTTGGTTTTATTTCATGTCGCAAGGCCTTGACGTTACTCCTAGGCCTGAAGTTTACTGTTCCGAATATTCGGGTACTGGCAGTTACGCCAAACGATAGATCGCTCGCCCTGTAAAAACCTTTCCTTAGGGTAGTATCCACCTTTTTACTAGCCTCATTCCAGGTAAGCAATGTACTTTGCCCGTACCAGTGTTCCTGGTAGGAGATAGAAGGCGAAATGATTACAGGCCCTACGGGCGGCAGCGACAAGGTAAGCATGGGATTATGCATTGCCCGCCACTGCACCGTATCGATAATGCTTTGGAAACTAAAGGCGGTATCGTAGAACGGAATGCGGGAATCAATATTGCCATCGTAGGAAAACCCTATCTTTTTCCACCACCGGTTAAGGCTTACATCGTCCTTGCCCTGGAAAGGATACAATGTATTCACCCTGTAGTTTATGGAAGGGTTAATGTTCTGAAGCCTCAATTCGTTGTTCTGGTTATGGTTCAGGTTTACCCCAAGGTTCGACAGGTTGTCGCCAAAAGACTTCTGCCAGGAGATGGAGGAAGTCATTTGGTTTCTAAAGTTCGCCGTGGGGTTGTTTGATACGTACTGGTTAAACCGTGTGCTTGCATAGTTTACGTAGGCAGAGAACGATGTTCCGGGCCGGGCCCTGTTATCCCGCTGGTGCGTCCACATAATAGAGAAATCAGACGACTCCGTAAATTCTTCAGCTCTTTTAGCAAACAAATCACGATTGAGAAACTTAGTTTTCTGGTAGCGGATATCGAGGTAGCCAGTGTAACGATAGCGTTTATAGTAGCGAGGTTGCAGATTTACCATATATCCGCCGTAACTATAAATGTTTGTGCGGAGCGTAGCATCCCAGTTATCGTTCATTATCTGGTAGTAGCCCAAGCCTTCAAGCCCGAGCCCCATATCTTCACTTACTGCAAACTGGGGCGGAAGGAGCCCCGAGCGCCTGCCACGGTTCATTGGGAAAATACCAAAAGGAATCCCCACAGGCATAGGTACGCCTTCAAATTCAGGATAAGTGAGGCCAGCGACCGCAAACTTCTGGTTGATTACCTTCATCCTGCTGGTTCTAAAAGCAAAGTGCGGTGTATCCAGGTTACAGGTGGTGAAGCGGCTTTTATACGCAAATGCCACTTCAGGTTCCGTCTTCTTTAAAATGCCAGCTTGTATAAACATTTCACCTTCCTGGTAAAAGGTGTTCTTCGTAAGGCCTTTCTGGCTCTTGGTATTGAAAAAGATGCTATCGCTAATGCTTACCGATCCGCCCTGGGTTAACTTGGGTTTATTTAACGGGTTATCACTGGCGGTGTCAGGTTGTCCATAAGCCAGTATGTTCTGTGTTTGCTGATCGTATTTGATGGTTCCGGCTTGCAGGTTTACATCCTTATAATCTACTTTGGCGCTGCCATAAAGGATGAACTGCTTGCTGGGAATGATGAGGATACCTGAGTCTTCGGCCTCGTAGGTAATGGGAGCATCAAGGGTATCGGTGGACCATGCTATGGTATCCACTCTTGCTTTTAAGGTGTCGAGAGGCCTTACCGCTGTGTCGGTCCTAACCGGGGTAACGGGTCTTACCGCCGTATCAGGACGGTTAGGTTGAACAACCCGCTGCTTACTGCGGTTAAGGGTCGGTACAGTATCGCCTTTTTGCCAAAGGCCTGAGGTAGATGCAAGGCATTCAGCGGCACAGCCTATGGAGATGAAGGAGACCAGCATCCACATGGCAAGCCTGTTAATCCACAACTCCTTACGTCTGTTCAACCTCATACGGAATCAACAAAAATACACTTATGACTGAGAAATATGTTTACAGAGCGTTAACTGTTGACAAACCTTAAGCCATGTGCTTTGCTTTGAGGGCTATTTCCTGTAGGTTTTGCTTGTTCATACATTTGAAATGCCCGAGGGGACACCGGCTGTAGCCAATCTTGCTACAAGGGCGGCAATACAACGGTTTAACCTCGGCTATTGCGCTTTTAACTCCGCTGTCTCCATAGTAGGGATACATGCCGAATGCAGGGACTGTATTTCCCCAAATAGAAATAACAGGCTTTTTGAATGCAGCGGCTATATGCATTAGTCCTGTATCATGGGTAATAACCAGCTTTGCTTTCCGTACAAGGTCAGCGCTTTCGTTCAGCTTAAACTTGCCGCAGGCGTTGTAGATACGGATAGGATCGACATCAGCAATGAGCGCGCCTGCTTCAGCATCTTCAGGTCCACCTAAAAGGATAATAGGGTGTTGGATATGATGGCAGAGTTCCTTCAATTTCTTCAAAGGAAGTTTCTTTGTATTAAGCGCGGCGCCAATTACCAAAGCATAGTAGCCTAGTTGATGGCTGGTGGGTAATTCACCGTAATCTACTTCATCTTCTTTTGGAATGAAATAGTCTAATCCGCGCCCATCGTTTACCACACCAAACTGTTTTACAGTATCCATATTACGGTCCACGATGTGTATGCGAGGCAGTACATTAATCTTGAGAGCAGTCAGCAACCATTTCTGGATATTTAGCTTGTTGAAGCTGGTAGAAGGAACTGCTTTTAGCGCACGTTTTACTTTTAGCGACCGCAGGTTTTTATGCAGGTCTATGATGTGGTCGTATTTCTCTTCTTTCAGAGTTTGAAGGAGGGATGCCCATTGATCTTGCAGCAAGTGAACTTTATCAATGTATGGGTTTGATTCCAGGATGGATCTAAAGCCTTTTTTTGTAAGAAAATGTATTTCTGCTTCGGGCAATTGCTCCTTGAGGCATCGTACCACGGGTGTGGTTAATACAATGTCGCCGATGGAAGAAAACCTAATAATAAGAAACTTCATGCGGTGCAAATGTAGGGGGAGGCAGGAAATACTCCTTTTTTCGGTAAGGTTTTGTGCGAAGCCTAACGAGATTGAAGTTTACAGACCACAATACAAAGGCGCATTCTTGTAAAGCACTGCAGCGATGCAGGTAATGAGGCTTCATTTAAAGGAAAGGTATCGCAGGAGATAACGGGTACTTTATCATTGTTATTTGCAAAACCTGATTAAGATCATTGTGCTAAATGATTGAAAACCTGTTTTCTTTTTTTTAAGGATTTGACCTTTGGTTGTTCTAACGATTGTTTGCCTTTTTTAATTACTGCTTACTACTACCAAGAAATAGGCATGGTTAAAAGGTCTGTAATTGACCATTCAAAATAAAATCCGAAGCAATGGACGTTCCTACAAACGAAGCTCCTGCCATTAAAGAAAGAAAAGTAAAAGGAAAAGTAGTCATCGACATTCAAAGATGTAAAGGCTGCGAACTTTGTACTGCTGCCTGTAAAGAAGGCGCTCTTACGCTTACGCAGGAAATCAATGCAAAAGGTTATCGCTTTATAGTAAGCAATGATGATGTATGTACCGGTTGTGTAAACTGTGCGTTAGTTTGCCCAGACGCAGTTATAACCGTTTATCGCACGAGTGCTAAGAAAAAACAACCTTTAGATATTAGATCAACCATCCTCTAAAACGAATCGTAATGATAGGTACTAAATTAATGAAAGGAAACGAAGCGATGGCTGAAGCTGCTATACAAGCCGGCTGTGACGCGTACTTCGGTTATCCAATCACACCTCAGTCCGAAGTGCTGGAATACCTTGCGAGAGAAATGCCCAAACATAACAGGATAGTGTTGCAAGCTGAAAGCGAAGTAGCATCTATTAATATGGTGCATGGTGCAGCCGGAGCCGGTTTCAGGGCTATGACCAGCTCTTCGTCGCCCGGTATAAGCCTTATGGCTGAAGGAATTTCCTACATAGCCGGGGCCGAGCTGCCCTGCCTTTTGGTGAATGTAAACCGAGCGGGTCCGGGACTTGGTACTATACAACCTGGTCAGGGCGATTATTTCCAGTGCGTAAAGGGAGGAGGCCATGGCGACTACAGGATGATTGTTCTGGCGCCGAACTCGGTGCAGGAAATGGCAGACCATGTATTTCTAGGATTTGACCTGGCAGACAAATATCGCAACCCGGTGATGATGCTTTCAGATGGAGCGATTGGTCAGATGATGGAGAAAGTAACGTTTAGAGAATACCAAAAACCTGAAGTAGATAAAAGCTGGGCAACGGTAGGGAAACCTAAGACAAGAAAGCGGAACTTCATTACATCATTGCATATTCAGCCTGAACAGCTTGAAAAGCATAACCTGAAGCTCGTGGAAAAATACAGGGAAATGGAGCGGAATGAGGTTAGATGGGAGGAGGTTCAGACAGAAGATGCAGAGTTCATCTTTGTGGCTTATGGTTTAAGTGCCAGGATTTGCCAGAAGTCTGTTGACATTGCAAGGTCCAAAGGGATAAAGGTGGGACTTGTTCGCCCCATTACATTGTTCCCCTATCCATACAAGCGTATAAACGAACTGGCCGATAAGGTTAAGCTGATGCTTAGTGTAGAACTCAACAGCGGGCAGATGGTAGAAGATGTAAGGTTGGGAGTAAATGGAAAAGTACCTGTAGAATTTTATGGTAAGCTAGGTGGATTAATCTTCACCCCGGAAGAGATCGTTCAACATTTAGAAACATTAATCAACTTTTATCATGCCAACTGATATATTGAAAGAACCCGTAACACCTATTCCCTTTAAAGATGAGGAATACGAGGTGGTGTATCAAAAACCCACCACTATGGTGGATGTGCCTATGCACTATTGTCCTGGTTGCGCCCATAGCTTAGTTCACAAGTTGGTGATGGAAGCGGTGGAAGAATTGGACATACAGCAGCAAACAGTGGGCGTTGCCCCTGTGGGCTGCGCGGTTTTTGCGTACGAGTATATGGACGTTGACATGCAGCAGGCGCCCCATGGAAGAGCGTGTGCAGTTGCAACCGGCATTAAAAGGTTGTTACCAGAGCAGTATGTTTTTACTTACCAGGGCGATGGAGACCTTGCGGCTATTGGTATAGCGGAAACGCTTCATGCCGTTAACAGGGGAGAGAACATACTCATTGTATTTATCAACAATGCTGTGTACGGCATGACGAGTGGACAAATGGCCCCGACTACTTTACCTGGCATGTGGACCACTACAAGTCCCTGCGGACGTGATGTAGATTTTTATGGCCAGCCCATTAAAGTTGCAGAATTATTGTCGCAGCTACCCGGTGCGCTTTATGTAACCCGGCAATCAGTACATAATTCCAATGCGGTGCGCAAAGCACGTAAAGCATTGGTAAACGCTCTGAAATACCAGAAAACACATCATGGTACTTCAATAGTAGAAATAATTGGCAATTGCCCCAGTAACTGGAAGATGACGCCCCTGGAAACCCAAAAGTTCATTGAAGAAGACATGGTGAAAGCGTTTCCGTTGGGTGATGTTAAAGTACCTAAACAATAACCTGTAAAATAAAGGAGTCAGTATGTTAGAGGAACTAATTATTGCCGGTTTTGGTGGGCAGGGTGTTCTATCAATGGGGATGACGCTTGCCTATGCTGGTATGGTAGAAGACAAAGAAATATCGTGGATGCCGTCTTATGGCCCGGAAATGAGAGGTGGTACAGCCAACTGTATCATTATTGTTTCAGCGGCAAAAATAAGTTCGCCCATTATTTCGACGTTCGATTCTGCCATCGTGTTAAACCAGCCATCTATGGACAAGTTTGCTCCAAGGGTGAAGCCCGGAGGACTGTTGCTTTATGAAAAAAGCAGCGTTGTGCATCCCAGCAAACGCGATGACATTGAGGTTATTGGCTTATGTGCTGTGGAAGAAGCTATGAAAATGGGAAATCCAAAGGTGATGAACATGATTATGTTGGGCGCTTACCTCCAGCTAAAGCGGGTGGTTGAGAACGATTCTATCATGGAGGCTTTGACTAAAGTGTTACCGGAGAAATACCACAAGCTGTTAGGCATTAACGAACAAGCCTTGGTAAGGGGCGAACAGTTGATTCATGATTTACGCGAGCCTGTTTTTATGGTTTGTTAAGCAGGCTAGTTAAATGAAAGACAGGTGTTGATGTTCCTCTTCCTTCCTATAAATACGGCAGGATCCTTACGGATCCTGCCTTTTAATTTGTCCTGATGCGATAATTGCCTTTTTTTAAAACAGTGTTGAGATCAACCCGTTTATAACCAATTGCTATACGAGAAAAACACTTTTAGTTAGTCTTCAGCGGTTCGCCCCTTTTAGGTATTGTAGAGACTGTTTTCGTTCTCATCCATATGAAAAGCAGTTGTTTTAAAGTTTAGCGGGAATGAGAACAAACCCGCGTTAAATTGTATCCCCCTAATGAATGTTATTGTTCAGTGCAAACATAGAGATAGCCAACAGCACATGCAACGGGAAAAACACCCTAATTGTATGTGGAATTCTACGGTTAATCGTCAACCATCTTACCATCAGTATTAAAACGAAGAAACTTCTTCTGTATCTTGTTTTTCTCAACGAAGATGCGGTAGTATAGACCGTCTTCATGATCCTTAACTTCAGCTACTGAACCTTTTTCCCAATCGGAATATTTACTCTTATCAAATGATGATTTCACAACAGCAGGCAGTTGTTGCCATTGCATAGACTTCTCCGTTTTCTTTAAGGCCCCCTTGCCGGTGAAGCTTGCTTTATAACTGATATTGTCGAGCTTAAAGCTTGCTTCAAAGTTGGCCAAATTATCTTTCCATTCAACGGCAGTGGCACCTGGAAATTCAGCTTTAAAGGCGGAGGTTACCTCAGCAGGTACTTTCCTTATTTGCCCAAAGCTTAGGACAGCAAACATTGAGCAGGCTAAAACAGTTGACAGGAACTTTTTCATAGTATAAAGACTTTGGGAGTATGCCTGCAAAAAATGTTCCTCTGCTGTGAAACGGCAGTAAGAGAAATGACGTTTCATCTATACTGGCATCCAATAAGAGGCAAAAAGCAGTTTAATAGTCTAATGTGGCTGTAATGCCCCCTCCAGGGGATTCATAGCCTTCGTCAACCAAAAGGTTATTGCTATCTGCAGCTTCTGTTGCTAATTGATCGCAACGGTTGTTAAACGGATTGTCTGCATGTCCCTTAACCCAAACGAATTTGATTTTAAAGTTCTTAGCGAGGTGGTAGAAGCGCATCCATAAATCTTTGTTCTTTTTGCCTCCCTTAAAGTTTGTACGCACCCAGTTATTTAACCAGCCTTCTTCCACAGCTTTTACTACATACTGGCTATCGCTGTAGATGGTAAGGGGTATATGTTTTTTTGTAAGAGACTCCAGAGCAGAAATTACTGCCAGCAATTCCATTCGGTTGTTGGTGGTGAGCCTGTAGCCGGCAGATAATTCTTTGCGCTTGTCGCCCCACATAAGAATAGCTCCATAGCCACCGGGGCCGGGGTTGCCCCGTGCAGCACCGTCAGTGTATATGATAAGCGGATGAGATTGTTGCATTAGATGTAGTACTCGCCTTTCATGTAAAGCACAGCATTACCTGCCATGGTCACCCTATCACCAAGATACTTGCACCACAGGTAACCACCCCTTGCTGAAAGTTGTCGCGCGGTTAGGTCGGATTTATTTAGATGCTTGCTCCAATAAGGAATCAGTGTGCTATGAGCTGATCCTGTAACAGGATCCTCTCCAATTACACTGTTAGGAACAAAGAAGCGGGATACAAAATCCACATCAGTGCCAGGCGCCGTAACAATGACGCCCAAGGCGTTTAGCCGGTTCATAACCGCATAGTCAGGAACAAGTGAACGGACGTCTTCCTCTGACTCGTAGAGCAAGAAATAGTCCCTTGATTTTAGTACCTCTACAGGCTTCTTGTTAAAGCAATCTGATATGCCTTCGGGTGTTTCTACCTGTTGGGGCATCCTGGCAGGGAAGTTCAGCTCAATTTTGTCACCTTTACGTTCTACAACAAGCTGGCCGCTCATGCTGTTTAGGTTCAGCGAAAGCGCATCTTCCTCATAAAAATTGAAAATTATGTAGGCAGAAGCGAGTGTTGCGTGCCCGCATAGATCTACCTCAACTTCAGGTGTAAACCAACGTATGTGATACTCGCCATCTTTTTTGATAAAGAAGGCGGTTTCGGACAGATTATTTTCAAACGCAAGCTTTTGCATCAGGTCTGTTGGGAGCCATTCAGTCAAAGGACAAACAGCCGCCGGATTGCCTCCAAACACCTTTTCTGCAAAAGCATCTACCTGGAAAATCGGATAGTTCATTACATTCCTGCTTTTATACCTGGAACATTCCTAAGTTAAATTGCGGCATTGCCGGTTGGTGGTTTGCCGCATTAATTCCTTCTGAAATAAGTTGACGAGTTTCTAACGGATCGATGATTGCATCCACCCAAAGCCTGGCTGCTGCGTAATAGGGAGTGGTTTGCTTTTCGTACTTGCTTTTAATTTTATCCAGGAGTTCTTTTTCTTCTTCTGCGCTAACTTCCTTTCCTTTAGATTTCATGCCAGCCACCTGTATTTGCAGAAGCGTTTTAGCCGCTTGTTCACCGCCCATGACGGCTATTTTAGCTGAAGGCCAGGCATAGATAAAGCGAGGATCGTAAGCTTTTCCGCACATAGCATAATTGCCCGCGCCATAACTATTACCAACAATTATTGTGATTTTGGGTACGACTGAATTGGAGACAGCATTTACAAGCTTTGCGCCATCCTTAATGATCCCGGAATGCTCGCTGCGGCTTCCTACCATGAAGCCTGTAACATCCTGCAGGAAAATAAGTGGAATACGCTTTTGGTTGCAATTCATAATGAACCGTGCAGCCTTATCTGCACTGTCATTATAGATTACGCCGCCAAGTTGCATTTCGCCTTTTTTGTTTTTTATGATGAGACGTTGGTTTGCTACAATACCAACTGCCCATCCATCTATACGTGCATATCCACAGACTATTGTTTTACCATAGTCTTCTTTAAACTGCTCAAACTCGCTATTGTCAACCAGCCGCTCAATTATATCAATAATGTTATAGGGTTTGGCATTACCCTCAGGCATGATGGAATATAGATCCTGTTCGTTTTTCAGGGGAGCGACGGGCTTAATCCTGTCAAAGCCGGCTTGCGGCTTGTCGCCCATCATGCTCATCATCATTTTGATGTGATCAAGACATTCTTGCTCAGTTTTGAATTTATAGTCAGCAATTCCTGAAATTTCTGTGTGAGTTACTGCACCGCCCAATGTTTCGGTATCAACGTTTTCACCTATTGCTGCTTTTACAAGATATGGACCGGCAAGGTAGATGGAACCGTTTTCTTCTACCATTAAAGTTTCATCGCTCATGATAGGAAGGTAAGCCCCACCTGCAACACATGCACCCATAACCGCTGCGATTTGCGGAATACCCATGGCACTTATTTTGGCATTGTTGCGAAAGATGCGACCAAAGTGTTCTTTATCCGGAAATATTTCATCCTGCATAGGAAGGAATACCCCCGCGCTATCAACGAGGTAAATGATAGGCAGGTTATTTTCCATAGCAATTTCCTGCATTCTAAGGTTCTTCTTACCTGTTATTGGGAACCAGGCACCAGCTTTTACTGTTTGATCGTTGGCTACTATGACACACTGCCTACCGCTAACATATCCCACACCAGCCACGGTACCGCCCCCGGGGCATCCACCATATTCATGATACATGTCGAAACCGGCAAAGGCACCTATCTCTGTAAAATAGGAATCTTTGTCTACAAGGTATTCAATACGCTGCCGGGGCGTGAGTTTGCCTTTTTCTTTTTGTTTTTCCTGCACTTTAATGCCGCCGCCATGTTTAATCTTGTCGAGGTGGTGTTTTACAGTGCTAAGGCTAAGTTTCATCCAATCTTCGTTCCTGTTGTTCTCTATATTCATAAGCAAGTACAATAGGCGACAAAGATAGGGGAGCAGCTAACTACAGCAGTAAACATAAAAGGGATATCTAAAACAAACGAAAGTAATGATTACTACATACCCCTGCCACCGGTAAGTGTGCTATAAAGCAGTGGTGCAAACTGCCGAAGAAAAGCGCCAATGCCAATGCTGAGCAGAATGATAACGGAAGGCAAAAGAACAAAGGTTACGATGCGGTAGAAAGGAATGTGACTAACATACATAAAGATCCACTCAATGGAATAGGTGATGAGAGGAGCGTGGAGGGCGTCAAAACCTAAACTTAGCAGAGGTAAAGGGTTGCATAACGCGCAGAAAGAAAGGTAGAAAGCTTTAGTAAGATAGCAAAGGGCAAGAAAGTTCAGCTCGAGGTGTGTTTACCAGTACGTGTTGCCCTTTACGCGGTAATTAGAAATTGAGCAGTTTAGCCTCTGCTATACCATCTTTGATAGTTATGATGAAGTATTGATTATAAACGTTCTCCGGCCATTCTTTGTACTTGTTTTCTTTGATGAAAAAGTTGGCCAGGGCTGGAATAGTATTAGAATGTCCTACAACAACTATGACGCTTGAGATGCCGGATAATAATTTTTCGACAAGTTCCTGGGGCTTCCCAGGATCGTAAACTTCGGTTGAAACATTGGCAGATCCCGTTTCTTCGTCCTGGGCTTTTTCTCCTGACAGATTTTTGAGCGTGCTTTCGGTAGCAATTATGGCTGCTGTGGAGGCGGTTCTTTTGTACGGGGTGGTGAAAATGGCAATGCGATCGCCAGCGACCACCTTTCCCATCCGTTCTGCAGTTTTCTTGCCCTGTTCGCTTAAACCAGGATCTGAAGTCATCATGTTCGGGTCTCCGGATAAAACAACTTCTTTTTCCGCATGCCTAAAGAGGTAGATGGTTTTAAGCTGGGCAGAAGTAAAAAGGGAGACCATCAAGGAACAAGCAAGACAAAGCAAAGTTTTCATAAAAGCTGGTTGAGCAACCAAAGTTAGATGAATGTTAACGGCAGGCCATGACGAACATCAACTTTAAGCTTTCCTGCACCTGTTTCGAGGGGCTGCTTTATTACCTTTGCAGCTCGTTATGAAATCGAGAACCCTTAAGAGAGACAAAGTAAACATCATTACACTTGGCTGTAGTAAGAACCTTGTTGACAGCGAAGTACTTAGCGGTCAATTACAAGCTAATGACATAGCGGTGGTTCACGAAAACAAGAAGACAGACCATAACATAGTGGTAGTGAATACCTGTGGGTTCATAGACAAAGCCAAAGAAGAGAGTATAAATACGATACTTGACCAGGTGGAGCTGAAAAGAAAAGGCAGGCTTGATAAGGTTTATGTAACCGGTTGCCTGAGCGAACGGTATAGAAGAGACCTTGAAAACGAGATACCCGAGGTAGATGCCTGGTTTGGCACTTTGGAACTTCCTTTTCTTTTGAGGCGCCTGGATGCTGACTACAAAAGTGAACTGTTAGGTGAGCGGCTGCTAAGCACCCCAAAACATTATGCATACCTAAAGATTAGTGAAGGCTGCAACCGTACCTGCTCGTTTTGCGCCATTCCTTTGATGAGAGGAGGCCATGTAAGCAAGCCTATTGAAGAACTAGTAAGAGAAGCTGAGCACCTGGTGAAAGGAGGTGTAAAAGAAGTGATGCTGATAGCGCAGGAATTAACTTATTACGGACTGGATATATACAAGAAGAGAATGTTGCCTGACCTATTGAACAGGCTTGCAGACGTGAACGGGTTGGAGTGGATCAGGTTGCACTATGCCTATCCTTCAAAGTTTCCGCTGGAGATACTTGATGTGATGAGGCAAAGAGATAATGTATGTAACTACCTTGATATGCCCCTGCAACACGCAAGCAATAGAATGCTTGAAGCCATGAAAAGGCAGATTACCAGAGAGGAGATGGAAAATCTTGTGGCTGCCATCCGGGAGAAGGTGCCTGGAATCTGCCTTCGTACAACATTGATAGCAGGTTATCCTGGTGAAACGAGAGATGATGTGGAAGAGCTGAAAAGCTTTCTTATAAAACAGCAGTTTGACAGGGTAGGTATTTTCAGCTACAGCCATGAAGAAAACACTACCGCCTACGACCTCAAAGATGATGTGCCGCAGGCTGAGAAGGAAGAAAGAGCCAGGGAGATTATGGAGGTTCAGCAGGAGATAAGCTATGACAAAAACCAGGAGAAAGTTGGTAAAACCTTCAAGGTAATCATTGATAAAAAGGAAGCCGGCAGATACCTGGGGCGGACTGAATTTGACAGCGTGGAAGTGGATAATGAAGTGGTAGTTAATACTACAAATAAACTAACGGTAGGGGATTTTGTAAATGTGAGAATTACCCGGGCTTATGATTATGACCTGGAAGGTGAGGTAATTTAGCGGTCCATACCTACAAGCTTTTTAGGCCACACAATATCGATAGGCTTTCCAGCTTACTTTTGTTGCATGCGGATAGCCATTATCAACGGTCCAAACCTGAACCTACTTGGGCGAAGAGAAATCGACATCTACGGTAGTGAATCATTCGATAGTTACCTACCGAAGCTTGCTTCAATGTTTCCGAACATCGATTTTGAATACTTTCAATCGAATATTGAAGGCGAGTTAATTAGCGAACTGCAACGTGTAGGCTTCGACTTTGACGGAATCATCTTAAATCCGGGCGGTTATTCTCATACTTCTATTGCCATTGGAGACGCGGTGGCTGCTATAAAAGCTACTGTAGTAGAGGTTCACATAAGTAATATTTTCAGCCGCGAAGACTTTAGAAAACATTCCCACGTAAGCGCTAAGGCAAAGGGCGTAATTAGTGGTTTAGGAATGAAAGGATATGAACTTGCTGTGAGCTATATATTGAGTGTTATAGAACAATAAAGCCGACAATAGCCGGCTTTATTGTAGAAAGATTAGGTTATCTATCTCATCAGGTACATTTTACCATAACCACCTTTAAAGTAACTGTCTGTATCCACCTTGTTACCATTGACATCCATGGTGTGGTATTTCTCCAGGGAATTTCCGTTGTGATTAGTGATCACTCTATAGAGATACACTCCATTGCCTAGCTTTTGTCCATACTGGTCAGTACCATCCCACTTATATTCTGTAATGTTTCTTCCTATATGCAGGGGCCCTAGTTCCTGCTTGGTGATTTCTTTTACTATTTTCCCTGTTACGGTAAGAATCTGGATCCGTATATTCTGGGGCACCTCAGCGCCTGTAAGTGTAAAAACGAAAGCTGTTGATGATGTAAACGGGTTCGGATAATTGAACATATTGCTAATCATCGCTTTATTGATAACCTTAAAAGCCACGCGATATTCAACAGCGCTGACGGAATTGCTCATCTTATCTTTCGCTTTCACCCACAGTTCGTAATCTCCGTCCTCGGGTAAGAAAGGATTGAATTCAATTCTTGCCTCATTTTCCGGCGCGCCTGGCGTAGCACCAATGAAGCGCAACGTGTCAGTGCCATAGGCAAAACGCCTGATTATTGAAGGCCCGCCCGACAAAGGCTTTCTTACTAATTGTACGGTTACGTTTGCTGTATCATCCAGCAACAGGTAACGGGACTCATCCTTTACCTTGATAACGATATTTGGTCTTGCAGCTACCAAGTCATTATTGAGGATGTGTACACCATCAAAAGTTACATCCATCACTGGGCGATACTGATCATTATCCACATAAAAGTTCTTATACAACAGATTATTGTACAATGTAAACTCCGGTTGATCAAAGCCAGGATTAACGAATACGTGAAGTGTATTATTTCCAGTGAGATTCATTGTTTCTATGTTATACCTCAACACAGCAGTATCACCTCCCTGAAGCGGTTTTAACCTTGGAACCTCTATTGTTTTGGCGACATTATTATTATCGGTAAGAACAAAACGAACTTTTAAACTATCAGCAAAAGGCTTGCTTGAAACATTCTTGAATGGTATAGCAACCTGTACCGGCTCGCCAATTTCGAAAGTATCTTTCATTTTAGCATGAAGATTAGGAGCTAATGCACCTTCCGGTAAATAACTTCCTTTCACAAACCAATACCGTAGTTGAGAAGGTGTAGCATATACTGTGTCCCTGTTAAACATCTTTAATTTAATATAGGGATAAACATTTGCGTTTACAAACGATAAGCTTGTATCGTTAGCGTTAACCACCGTGGTTAGAAGTTGCTCCTGACCGTTAGCAGTTACCCCAAACACCTGGACTGCTTCTCTGTCTTGTAATACCGGGTCGACTGATTTACCTTTCCATTGTAAGTTATGCCATGCACTAGCAGGTCCAAAAAGAGGCGTTGCCATTTGACCGTCAGCAAGGTGAGCAATGGCATTGAATGAGGCATTTATTACGTCTTCTTTTTCGCCAAACACCTGGATGGGAGCGAACGAATTATCATTTTTTTTGAAGATAAATATGAACGGTCTCTTACGATTGAATGAATCTAACTGAGAAATTCCGTGTTGTTTTAGTTTGTTATACAGGTTATTTGTTCCGGGATCCCATTTCCATGCTTCAGCAAAAGGCACGTCGTAGAAGGGAGCTGGATCGTTGTGAATCATCGGGTACACGATAATAAAATAGCCATCGGGAACAGAATCAATAAACGCAGATGCAAGATCTCTACCTGCTTGTGATGTAAAGTGGTATTCAAACTGTCTCCACCGTGTTTCGCCTGGTGTACTTCCCCATTTACCAACGTTAACACCATTTGCTAATGGTTCTAATGTTTTGCCATTTATGGCAATGAACTGAAGCGTACCATATGGCCATCCATAGTTGCCCCAGTTTGCAACCCTGTTGTTCTTGATATCTACGAAGGAGCTAGTGTGATCGTTTGGAGGATAGTTTCCGTGTTGGATTGTTACAGGAGAATTCGTAGTTGGATAACGAAATACCTGGTCATTATCAAGAATCAGTTGTTCTAACACATTATTACTATACTGTCCAAAATGTTTTTGACCAAAACCTTCGGTACTGCTATTGATATAAGTAAAGGAATAAGTAGTCCAGGACGGGTTATTGTCTTTTATGATAGCTGTGCGCCAGTAATACACAGTGCTATCAAGCCATGTGATATTGATAGGGTCGAATTCAATGGCACCGCCAATGCTAGAAACGCTATACGCTTTTTTCAAGGGTGAGTTGAAAGAAGCAGAAGTATCTATCTCCATTGAGTAGTTAAGGAGTTCGCCCATAGCATTAGCAGTTGAAGCATAAAACTTAGTGCTTTGCTGAGAAACGATCGAGTAGTTGTATGGATACAATGGCCTTAGTTCGTCTTCAATAATCACAAATACGCGTTCTGCGGTATTATTAGATTCAGACATTTCTGCATAACGTCCATCAGGATCTACGGTTACTATAATCCTATTTTCACCCTTGTCTCTTAAAGGTAAAATTGGTAGTGATATTTGTACTGAATCTAAAAACCGAATAGCAGGCTTTAATGCTTTCTGTAAAACCACCTCTTGCGTGCCACCAGGATATTGACGTTTGATGGTCACTATCACAGAATCCTGCAAGGCTACAGGAATGGCTTTGCCCGCCGCTTTCCCTATGTTGTAAATGAATGCTTTTACTGTAAAGCTGCCATCAGCCACCGAAACAATAGTGGGAGATAGTTGTACTTTTGATTGCTCCACTACATAGTCCGGTAATGGCGAACTATTTATTTTAATGGAGGGGTCTCCATTTAATATATTTTCTTCTGCATGCAGGTAGCGAGATGTAGAATCGAAGCCGGAAGCCATTAGAAATTGTGAAGCGTCTTTAATGTTTTGACTAATAGGCTTTCCATATCCACTACCCGATATAGACCGGTAAAGGCCGGTATTTAGTACATCAAGATAATTGGTAACACCGAAATGGGAAGAGGCAATAAAGGCAATACTTCCTTTGTTTTTCGCCTGTTGCCAAATCTCCGATAATGTTGGCGGAGCGTTTAATCTTGATGGATCCATACTGAATATATCTCCCGCAAGACACCCGTTTACTACAAATACAGGGTATTTCCCCGCGTTATTATATGATGCCGGGTTATTGAGCGCGTAATCGAGCGCTGTAGAAGACGAGTGGCCGAAATAGTTGATAATGGATGTACCGTTTTCCAGTGTTTTTTCCATTAAAGCGTCTGTGATTGGAGTAACCGGTCCAGTGGTTGATTTACTGAACCGTATAATATTGGCTCCGAAGAGGCTATCGCGAATTGTGTTTTCATAGCCATTGAAATACGCATCGAGCGTTGCATCAAGACTAGGACTGTTACCTCCCGCTACGTGAACCACATTCTTCATCCAGGCTTTTTCATCGATAGTTTGAGAGGAATTTGATTGTTGTTGCTCGTATGTTTTCAACTTTTCCAGGTAATCTGCAAGTTCCTGGTTATTTATAACTGACAACCTTCCAATGGCAGTGGTTGCAATAGGAACAAAGTTATCTGACGCTAAGAGAACATCAGAAGCAGGCCAACCAAAGGCGGGAACAAGGTTGAGCCTTTCTGCATTGGGATTATTCTCGTTCATTCTATACTCACTGTAGCTGACTGCTTTACCAACTAACACCGCGAATTGTGGTTTTTTGGTTGCAGTGAAGTTTACTCTCGCCCACCTGAGAAAATTCTTAATGCTTAAAGGATGTTTTTTAATACCAAATGCAAACTGGTCTACAAGCTCATCAATGTCATAAGAGGATGTTGAAAAGCTACCACCTGTAGCACTGCTACGATAGTTCATATAGTCTTGCAAAGCAGACCCGCCATTTGAAATGATCTTGTTGGTAATGAAAAGAAAGCTCGCCTGGTTAGCAGTATTAGTGAAGTTGATAAAGTTTTTGGGTTGAATAGATTCAATTGTATTGATATTCTCATCTGCCTGGCTTACGAGGACAAACGACCTTGGTTGACCCGACGGAGGGAGAGCAAACTGTAAAACCGTTCCAGCCATTTCTGCTGTGTAACGCTTTTGATTCGTAAGATCGTAAAGAATAGGAGTGGAGCCACCAAAATCGAAGTTTGTAATTTCCAGATACTTCTCCCCGCTGGCTGGAAGCTCAAACTTGAAGTTAGTTTTACCGCCAAAATTGAAACGACGGGCGTATTGCAGTTCAATATATCCAACCACAATCCGGTCGTTTTGACCTTGCCCTGAATTGGAGTTTGTAACAGCGACCCTCACATTGGCAGAACCTGCCTGCAGCGTACTTAAGTTGATATTAGAACCCGTCAACACATTTGTATTAAAGTTGGGAAGTGGCTGGCTTACGAGGTTTGTACTATTTAGCGAAAGGTGAGTTGTACGTGTTCCTCCAAAAATTGAGCTGCCTGCAATAAGCGCAGTCAACTTTGCAGAGGGGCCACTGCTGGCTGCATACAAATCAGTAAAGCTATGATCAAGCGGACTTGCCGGATTAATATCCCTGGAGCTGAGAAATTCTCCCATATCGTAAGTAGACGACCAAACGTATTCACCAAAATATACAGCCTTGCCACGATGAACCTGGTCACGAAAATTAACCCTTTCCTTGTGGATGAAATAAGGCTCAGCAGGCAAGGTGTTAGCTGCTACATCATTTACATCATCTAAAATATGCCAATTGTTTAATGAGGGGTTTACCGTGAGAAAGTAAGCGGCTGTGTCTGTTTGAAGGCTGAGCTCGTCGTTTTGATGATGAGCAGCATTCTTATAAAGCGCTTTATCAGGCTTCCCATCATTTCTTTCTCCCCAAAACTCAATATAGCCACTTGCAGGAAGTGAGCCAGCTGATACGGAAATGAAAATGGGGACCTGAATTCCGTTACGCCATAACTGGAATTGCTGAACAGGAACGTTGGCCAGGCCGGCAGCAGCCAAAACTGGTTGGTTGATTCGATAAAGCCCTGAAGAGCCAACTTTGAATTTATAGTAGGTCTTTGAATAATCAATCCATTCGTTGTTAAACGACTGCGCGCTAACGCCGGTGTTAGAGGCAACAAACAAGAGAAGGATGAATATTTTATTAAAGTGCTTCATTTATAGCTGCTTATCGTTTTTTCTTAGGTTCAAAATCTACACGGATCGAAAACACATGGGTAAAAAGAGGGTTGCTTTGGTTGGCCAGATTGGTAAAAGCGTAATCCAGTACCACATTGCCAACCCTAAATCCTGCGCCTGCCGAAGGCTGATAGATCCAAACTTTCTTTTGGTTCGTAGTATCGCCGTCAGCCAGACCGCGCTGGAAGTTTGAAATACCTGCCCTTACAAATAATACGTTGTTATACCCTAGTTCGATGCCTATCCTTGGATCGATGTTAAGAACTTTACTGCTAATTATTGTGTTACGCTGACCATCGAAAGTGAGATCAAGGTTAAGTTCTGTTAGTAGACTAAACTTTTTGCCAAGCTGAAAATTGTATCCTCCACCCGCAACCAGACGCGGAGCAGTCATTTCTGTACTTTTTTCCGGGATGTCGTTGTTAGTTAGGTACAGCCTTTCTTTTTCGGCATCGCTGAACGAAAAGCTCCAGGCATTGAAGGTGGTGGTGATATCGCGGGCTGCAAGTCCTATGCGCCAATTTCTCTTGCGGTACATAAGAGCAGCGTCTATACCAAAACCCCAAGCGTTAGCAAAACTCCCAACTTTGCGGTATATGATTTTGGCGTTACCGCCAAAGCTTAGACTGCTATTTTCGTTTTCCTTCCATTTCTGAGCATAAGAAAGGAGAAGAGCATAGTCTGCCGATGAAAAGGTTTTGATGTTGTTATAGTTGAGGGATCCATCAGGTTCAACAAGAAACAATGTGTTGGGAATATCATCCACTGCAAACCGCATGAAAGTGATACCCAATGTTTTACTGCCATTTTTAGTAGGAAGCGCTGCACTGAGGAAATCATATTTACCAATACCGGCAAAATATTCGGCGTGCATAAACCCAATAGAGGGAAACCTTTCAGCAAACGCAAGGCCTGCAGGATTCCAGTATCCTGCGGTATGGTCTTGAACACTGGCTACCTGTGCACCGCCCATAGCAAGGCCTCGGGCACCGGCGCCTATATTGAGGAACTCGTTTGAATACTTGCGAAACTGAGAAAAGCAAGTAAGGGAGGATAAAACGACTAAAAAGGTTAGGGTAAGTCGCTGAACACGATTCATGGGCGTAAGATACAATGCCTGAGATAATTGCTGCAAAGGAGGGGGCAGTCGCATCGATTTTTAATGATAACCTAATAACGAACAGGAGGTTAGTTTATTGTTGATTGTTAACGAAAAACAAAAAGGAAGGGGTGCATTGGACACGGTGTATTGCTTCCACGGGCTTGGGACGCATGGACGGTAGAAGGATGATTTCCTTGCTTGTATTCCTGGATTTAGAGAGCGAAAGGCCGTAGAAGGATGAGATCCCTGGCTGCTGTTACTGGTGCGTGACAGGGGAGGAAGGGCAGCGTCATCGGCTTTGGATAAGGTTTAGATCAGGTTTACTATGGGGTGATGATGAAGCTGATTAAAGTTTTTAACGCTGTAGATACGCTGCAGATACGCTGGAAATACGCTTCAGACCTGCTGTAGACTTGCTTTAGACCTGAGATTTATCATTGTTTAGAGGATTGTGGTAAAATAGTTTTGAACAGAAAACGGGTTTATATGTCGAAACAGAAAGGGCCAATAAAGGTGACGGGAAAGATGGGGGATATGATATTTTATTATCATCCGTTTGCCAAAAAGATTGTAGGGCGGACCTATGATGTGGTTTTGGCCAGCGAGAGAGCCAGGACCGACCCAGCATATGAAAAACTGAGAGCTAACGGACATATTCACGGCGATGCATCAAAAGCTTGTTCTTTATTGAGAAAAAGTTTTGGGGAAGCTGTTGCCGGAATTAGTGACGGGAGGATGTTTTACAGGATGATGCGACCTGCCAAACAGGTGCTTATAGCCGGGCGGGAAGAAGATGTTCATCCATTCCATACCGGACATGCACAACAGATGCGAGGGTTCCAGTTTAACCGGGCTACGGGATTACATAAGATCATTGTATCGGGCTGGAAAATCAAGCTACAGGGGGAATACCGGGTAACAAAGTTTGACGAACCGATTGTGGAGGCCGTAAAGGGGGCGAGCCACTTCCAGATTGTGAGTTTCGTGGTGGGAGTGGACTTTGAAGAGAAAACGTTTGAAGGCAATTATGATACGAGTGAGAGGATTGAACATGGCAGTGGTAAGGTTGAACCTTTTGAATTAAATGCAGAGGTGCCGGCAGGCTATCCCGTATATTTTAATGTGATAGCCATCAGGCAGTTTAAACTGGTGAACGGGACATTTCATGCGTTGAATAACTCTACGGGGCAAGCGGCGGATATTGTTGAGATTTGGAACCGGTAGAACCCTGATCTTGTCCAGAACCTTGATTAAAGGATTATGGGATTCGCAATTGATTTTGTTAGCTGAATCCTGATTTAGAGGATTGAAGGTAAAGAGCAGGGAATGTTGAGTTATTGAACTGCCTATGAACCTGCCAGCGATTTACGCGATTATGAGAGAAAGGTTAGTATTTTTACTACTAGCCTAGCAAAAAATAAAACCGGCTTGTTTGCATGGACAAAGGTATAAGATGGAGGCAGAGATTTGTAAACTTTGAAAAGTCGCTCAAGCTTTTAGAGCAAGCTTTAGCAATTAAAACGCCGGATATTTTTCAAAAGGCCGGCACTATCCAGTTTTTTGAAACGACTTACGACCTAGCATGGAAGACACTGAAGGACTGGTTGGAGGATGAAGGCTTTGCAGAAATTGCGTCGCCAAGGGCTGTTATAAAAAAGGCTTTCGAAGTTGGAGTTATCAAAAATGGGCATACGTGGATGAATTTAATAGGAGACAGAAATATTACGGCTCACACATATGATGAAGAGAAAGTGTCGGAAGTGGAAAATGCTATTAATGAGAGATATTACCCCCTTTTAAAGGAGCTTTATAAATCATTATTAGAAAAGCAATGACGGGATTATTTGGTTTAAGGGATGGTGAGATAGAAAAGATAGCTGGTGTATTACGAACAGAAGCGTCAATACGAGAAGCTATGGTATTTGGCAGCAGGGCCCTTGGAAATTTTAAACCGGCAAGTGATGTGGACATTGCTTTAAAAGGAGATATTAGCCACGATTCTGTGGCAAGGCTTTCTTATTTGCTAAACGAAGAAACAGATATGCCTTACCGGTTTGACCTAGTTGATTATTCAAAGATCAGGTTGGAAAAGTTACGAGACCATATTGATAGTGTGGGAAGGACGATATATAAAATTTGAGAGGGCTTGCCATTGGTAAAAAAATATTTACTTTGGTGGTGAATAAGCGGAAATAGCTCACCTGGTAGAGCGACAGCTTCCCAAGCTGTAGGTAGCGGGTTCGAGTCCCGTTTTCCGCTCAAGGTTAGTAGATAGTACATAGTACATAGATATTAGTACATAGATCGGGAGGGCAAGTAGGGGTTTTGAGAATTGTAACTGACTATAGTGAGAGTGATTCGTTCAAAATTTGTTTTATGTTGATGCTTTTCAAGAAACTAACTAGTTATCGCCTCTTACTTAGTATAGCTGTTATACTGCTTGTTGGGAGATTATTATCAGAACAATACGGCTTTCACCTATCCACTCACCAAGCTTTGAAAGAGGCTGCTTTATGGGTGTTTATTGCTTCTTCTGCATGTCTGCTTTTTTTCTTCCTCATAGTATTGTTCAGCCCCAATAAAACGGAACGGTGGTGGGAGGTAAGCAATAGTCCTTCCCAACAAAGGAGTGACGCTCAGTTGTTGCGATTGTATATTTATTCCCTGGCAGCCGCTTCGCTAATTGTTATTTACGGGCTTATGTTGATAGCTGTTCTGCAGTCGTGGAAATTTATAGCCATGTTTGGCGCTACGATATTGATTGGAAGAATTATTACCTATTTCAAGGCCAGGCTAATCATCTGAAAGATGGGAACGGTAGGATACCTTCATTACCAGGCTTATCCTTGCTGCATCCAGCATTACATTCAAAACCATACAGACAAGGGAAGATGGCACTGTAAAAGGATACCTGATTACAGTTAGAAAAGAAGCTGCTTTATGTTAATAGAGTAGATACTTCTTTCTTATAGCTTTAAACTTTTCTATACCGGGCTGCCAGCTCTTTCTTATTTCAGTTTCTGATTTACCGTCTCTTATTTGCTGCATTAGCAAAGCATTACCGGCGAGTTTGTTGAAGAAATAATCGTTTGGAGTAGGGTTCTTTTTAGAGGTGATAAAGAAGCTGTCTTTATTAGGGAAGAGCTTGTATGCATCGAGAAGGTATTTGAGATTGAGCTTTCCATCCAGCACCTGGAGTACTTGTTCTGGTTGTGCGTGTACATTCCATCCATAGCAAAGCTGGTTGAGAAGCTTTGGGCTTTTGGCTCCTTCACGCGAGGTGGGAGTAAACTGATATAATGTGCGAGGCAATGAAGGATGGCCAAAGATTTCGAACGGGTGCTCTGTGCCTCTGCCTTCGCTGAGAACAGTACCTTCGAAGAAGCAAGTAGAAGGATACCAGTAAATAGCACTCATGCTTTTTAAATTGGGGGACGGGTTTACAGGCAACGTATAAAGCGTGTTATGGTTGTAGCTAGCGTTTTTTATAACCGTAAGCGAAAAACCTTTGATACCTGTTTTCTGTAAGCTGTTTTTGTATAGCTGGTTAGCTTTTCCTGATAACCAACCTTCGCCTGCAATCATTTTTGCGTATTCGCCTATCGTCATTCCGTAAACGACAGGAACGGGTTGCATGCCGACAAAGCTTTTGAATTGAGTATCCAGCACAGGGCCATCAATATAAAATCCGTTAGGATTGGGCCTATCGAGGATTATAAGCGGGATATTGAACTCCAGCGCGGCTTCGAGGTAATCCTGCAATGAGGAAATATAAGTGTAGAACCTAACACCCACGTCCTGGATATCGAATAAAAAAACATCGATGTCCTTGACATCGGAGGTGGAAGGTTTTCGTTTTTTGCCATAGAGCGATACCAGCTCAATACCGGTAGCAACGTCCCTGGAGCTTTCCACTTTTTCGCCAGCGTCGGCGGTGCCTCGAAAGCCGTGCTCAGGAGCAAAGATCCTGCGAACATCTACCCCTAAACTGTGCAAAGTATCAATGAGGTGTACGCCTGCAACCATAGAGGTATGATTGGCAAAAACGGCTACCCGCTTGCCTTTTAACAAGGGGACATATTCAGCAGTACGTTCTGCAGCCGGCTGGGTGGCATTTGGCACGTGAGCACCGCCATGTTGAGCCGAGCAACCGTATACCCATGAAAATATGACAACTGTAAAGAGGAATTTTATACAATACATGAAGTTTGAAAATAGCTAAAATAACTCTGGAATGATGTTGGAGGAGAGAATATTTAGCTCTTTTTGGCAATTGGATATTAAATTGCCGGCGGATTTGGGTTGTTTATTGCATTAAAGGCTAAACTTATTCAGACTTCGCCTTGAAACGTTTCAGCGCACTCCGTAATAATAATCAAGAACATTTAAAAGTATTGTATGCAGCAAGTAAAGAAAGGTGATACTGTAAAGGTTCACTACCATGGCCGCCTAGATGATGGATCAACCTTCGATAGTAGCGAGGGGAGACAGCCACTTGAATTTGAGGTTGGCACCGGAATGGTAATTGCCGGATTTGATAATGGGGTGATCGGGATGACCGTAGGTGAAAAGCGCACCCTTGAAATTCCCGTTACAGAAGCTTATGGACCAAAACAAGATGACTTGTTTATGGAGTTTCCCCGTGAAAGATTTCCTGATGACATGGCCCCTGAAGTGGGAATGCAGTTGAATATGAGCAATGGACAGGGACAGAATTTTCCCGTAAGCATTGCAGAGATCAAAGATGACGTGATTGTGCTGGATGCGAATCATCCTTTAGCCGGGCAAGATTTGACATTCGACATTACCGTTGTTGAAATAGAGACAAAAAGCCCTTTGATAATAACGCCATAAGGCGAGAGCATCATTTTTTTAGAAGCCATCCATTGTGATGGCTTTTTGTTTAATAGCAGTTTGCGGGGAGACCACGAGATAGTGCTACTTTTGCGAATCGATTACTTGCCACCATGACTTACGATGTACTACCATTAGATAATGAACCTATAAGTTTTAAACAACTTGAGCATTTTATTAAGGCCGGACAGAAGGTTCAGGTAACTGAAACCGCCGTAAGGAATATATATAAATGCCGGGAGTACCTGGATAAGAAAACGGCCGACAAGAACAACGTTTTCTATGGTATCAATACCGGATTCGGCTACCTCCAGAACGTAAAAATAGAAGACGACCAATTAGAAGAACTACAATATAACCTCCTTAAGAGTCATGCTTGTGGGCTGGGGGACGAAGTACCCACGGAGATAGTGAAGCTGATGCTAATGCTGAAGATTAAATCGCTTTCGCAGGGCTATAGTGGCGTGCAAGTAGAGACGGTGCAAAGGTTAGCGGATATGCTGAATGCAGAAATGTATCCTGTGGTGTACACACAGGGATCGTTGGGCGCTTCAGGTGATCTTGCTCCTTTGAGCCATTTGTGCTTACCATTGATTGGCCTGGGCGAGGTGAGGCTGAAGGGAGAGAAGATGGCAGCGTCGGAAGCATTAGCCAATTTGGGATGGCGCCCTATTGCCTTGAAAAGCAAAGAAGGGCTGGGACTGATTAACGGAACGCAGTTTATGAGCGCTTACGGCAGCTATTGCCTGTACAAGGCCGGGCACCTACTGAAAATGGCTGACCTGCTAGGAGCCTTATCATTTGATGCCTTTGACTGTGTCCTTGACTGTTTGCACCCATCCATTCATTCCATAAGGCCACATAACGGACAGGTGGTTACTGCTGCGGGTTTAAGGCAATACCTTGAGGGCAGCGAAATTGCGACGCAGCCAAAAAAGCAAGTACAAGATCCGTACTCTTTTCGTTGTATACCGCAGGTGCATGGAGCAAGTAAGGATGTGTTTGACACCGTACAGAAAGTGTTCCTAACAGAAATAAATGCCGTAACAGATAACCCCAACGTGTTTCCAGATGAAGACTGCATATTAAGTGGGGGTAACTTTCATGGGCAAGTACTGTCCATGCACCTAGACTTTTTGGCGATTGCTATGAGTGAAATAGGAAGTATAAGCGAAAGAAGAACTTACCAATTAATTAGTGGACAAAGATCGCTACCCTTATTTCTAGTTAGCAACCCCGGGCTACACAGCGGGTTTATGATACCTCAGTATACTGCAGCCGGTATTGTAAGTGAAAACAAGCAGTTGTGTACCCCGTCTTCTATAGATTCGATACCGTCTTCGAACAACCAGGAAGACCACGTAAGCATGGGGGCAAATGCTGCTGTGAAATGTTTACGTGTATTAAACAATGTAGAAAGGGTTTTAGCAATTGAGTTGTTTACAGCGGCGCAGGCATTAGCGTTTCGCCGCCCTAAAAAAAGCTCACCACTAATAGAAGCGCTTATAACAGATTACCGAAAAACTGTTCCTTTCAACGATCATGACAGGGTATTACATGACGACATGATAAATTCCGTGACCTTTTTACAGAACTACAAATAAGAATAAGTGTATCTAATTTAATTATTGTACCACTAACCTGGATTCAATACGATCGGATGAGGTTACTAAAGTAAGCAGGTAAGTTGCCGAAGCAAGATTGTTGATGACTACCGTAGTAGGCCCGTTTAACCTGAATTGGCGGACTAGTTGGCCGTTAGCTGTTGAAATCAGCAGGGTTGAGATATTAGGGTGATCGACGGCCACCTGTACAGGCGCATATGCTTTTGCCGGATTTGGGAATACCGATATATTTTCCTGCCTGCCAAATGTAAGCATCTCAACCTTACTGTAGCTAAGACTTCCATTTGGCTCTACTATTTTCAACCTATAATAGTTCTTGCCTTGAACAGGATTATCATCGCTATGGCTATAGAAGTGTTCAGGCGGGTTGGTAGAAATGAGCTTCGCGATATCTTTATACTCCATGCCATCGATACTTCTTTGTACAATAAACGATGTACCATTTTCTTCAGCAGCTGTGCGCCAGGTAAGCATAGCATTGTTGCCTGATCGGGCAGCGTTGAAGCTAAGAAGTTTAAGTGGGACTGTACTGCCCATGGCGGATCGAGCAATAAAAATATCGTAGGCAAACGGCACATTAGTATATACCTCCATATTGAGCCCCTGGAAGTTGGCCATTCCATTGACGTCGTTCAATTTACCGCCGATAAAAGCGTCGCCAGCGACGGTAGTTAAAGACTGAATCTTGATATTGTCGCAATAAGCACGGGCAATGCTAGTATTAGAAAGGCTATTGTTAACCTTGTAAAGAAATGCTGTATCATCATTGCTTCCCTCTTTAAGTACATTGAAAGCTACAAATACATCTGTTGGGGAAGTTTGCAGGAAGGAAGCAACCGTTTTACCCTTGTCCTCAAATATTATAGAATCGATCTTTTGGCCCCCTCCGTTGTATTTATTCAGTGTAGGTCTAACGAATGGCTCCGAACCCGGGCGTTGCTTCCAGCAGGTGTAAACCGTTCCAGATTGATCCAGTACAACACTATTCGTGTAACTGCTACTTTGACAGTACGATGAGACAACCCATTGTGGCTGGAGATTATCATCGAGTTTCACCAGGAAATTTCCATCGGTCCAACCGGCTGTAGCCGTGCCAAGAGAAGTTGTTCCGATCCTTCCATAAAAATTCAAGTTGTTATCTAAAATTGCCTGACCGGTAACGAAAACCTCTCCATTTTCACCAGCGGCAATATCCAGATTTCGACAGTAGAGGAAAGGCGCGCTAGTTTTAGAAACAGAACCAGAGGGTTCTATCATTTTAATGAACGTAGTATCCGGACCGTTTGAAAATATTTTTCTAACCGGGAGATAAATACGATCCTGTTCATCAACAGAAATACCTGTGCCTTGTAAAACAAAACCAGGGAGATGTAATGTCCAGATTTCAGCTCCCGAAGCGTTCAGTTTCTTTATACGAACTCCGGAGCTACTACTATAACCGGCAAGGATTACATTGAATCCATTGTCGACGGTCATACTTGTGAGAAAAAGAATATCGTTTGCGAGCGGTAATTTCCAAACCTGGTTACCGGACGTATTGTATTTTGCGATGTAATGGAATGTTGTTCCTGCTTCGTCCCTTCCAGCGGCATATAATTCGTTTTCGCCGGCTGGAGCAAGCAGCGGAATAGACATATTATAAGTGCCAGACCCAAGATAACTGACCCATTGAAACCCAAACTGGCTGTGGCCGCTAATTGAAGCGAAGAAATACAAATAAAAAAAATAAACTACTCTCACATCCGGGTTGTTTGCTGTGGTTTTAAATCATTGAGAGTTGCGGCTAATTATAGCTACCGGAGACCTGAAGAGTTAGTTTAAGCCTCACATGCATCTATTGGCTGCTAAAGTTAAGAAAAAATCAATATAAAAAAGCTTTAATTTCCTTCATAGTCTTCCCGGTTGCCCCGGTATTAGACTTGACGTAATTAGCTGCTGCTACTGAGGCACGAGTATAGTTATGGTCGCCTTTTAGCAAATTGTCTACAACTACCTCCAATTCAACAGCATTTTCAACTACAAAACTCCCACCTGCCTCATTTAATTGCCTGGCTTCGACAAATTTTTCAAACACAGGCCCATGCACTATTGGCTTGCCGTAAACTGCAGCTTCCAACACGTTGTGTACGCCATCGCCTGCAAAGCCTCCACCGATAAGACAAACAGTGGCGAAGGCATAAAGGCGACTTAACATACCTATATTATCAATTATCAGAATGTTAGATTTTGGTGCAGCGCCAAGTTCTGAAAAAAGAGTAGCCCCTCTATAAAGTTCCAGGCATTCTTTTATACGGTAGTTGCTTATATCATGAGGTGCGACAATGAATTTAACCTCGGTACGATTATTTGCAAAATGAGCAAGTTCTTTATCGTCTTCAAGCCAGGTGCTGCCTGCAACAATAACCTTGCTGTTGGCGCAGAAATCTTCAACTACGGGTATGGGCACAGAGCTTTTTGCTATTTCATTAACCCGATCGAAACGAGTGTCGCCAGTGACTATATGATTTTGGAATCCAAGGGATGAAAGTAAAGTTGCAGAATCCTGATCCTGGACAAAGAACTTTGTAAAGAAAGAAAGCATTTCCCGATAGAAAGATCCGTAGGCTTTAAAGAAAACCTGGCTTTTCCTAAATATTCCGGATATAAGTACTAGCGGAATCCCTTGTTGATGCGTTTCGTGTAAGAAATGATACCAATATTCGTATTTGACAAATACTACTAAGCGCGGCTTGACTATGTCCAGAAATAACCTGGCATTTGAACTTGAGTCCCAAGGTAAATACATCACATGATCAGCATAGCCATAATCCTTCTGAACCTCATAGCCTGAGGGTGAAAAAAACGTAAGGAGGATATTTACATCCGGATGTTGCTTTTTGATACTTTCAATTACCGGGCGGGCTTGCTCGAACTCTCCGAGCGAAGCGCAATGAAACCATACAGGTCTTTGAATATCTATACCCTTGTTCAGTAGGGTGGACATGGCTGCATTCCTGCCATCTATCCAAAGCCGAGCTTTTTTATTGAACAACGAAGCCAGTTTTACCGCGAGCGGGTAAAGCAATAAAAATAGCTGGTATACAAGCTTGCCCATTGAAGACCTGCAAGTTAGGGAATGCATATCAAATGAATATATTGGCTGAAAAACTTGCAAAATGCCCTGATTTAATTTGTGGACCTCGTGTTTTAAGTTAGTTTTATCATGCGTTACTGCTGTTGTGAAAACCAATTTCACCTTTCAAGGCAGCTACTTTAAGTTTAGCAGTATCTATGATCTGCTGTTTTTTTAAACCTTATGCTAATGAGAAAGATCTTTACCCCTTTGAAACTTAATTGGCGAGTTCAATTTCTGTTTCTCTTTATAAGCACGATTAGCTTTCCTGCTTTTTCGCAAACTGTAATTATCAGTCCAAACGGAGCGGGAGGTTTTGTAAACGGAGGATCTTTCGCGGACAATGGATGGACTGTAGTAAATGGTTCGGCAACCAACAAGTGGTTTGTTGGTAATCCAGGTATTTTTTCTGATGAACGAGCATACATTTCTGATGAACCATCCGGCTTTAGTTATAGCTATGACCCGTCTGGAAATTCAATGGTTCATTTTTATATGGACGTTACCTTTCCTGCCGGAGAAACGAAAATCAGCCTAAATTTTACCTGGTCCGGTATAGGAGAAGTGACTGCGTACGATGGATTGCAAGTTTCGCTGGCACCCACCTCGATAACCCCGTCGGCAAGTACAACAACCGGAACAGCGCTTGTTACGGGCCCGCTAGTGACGGGGGCAACAGTTGTAGGTGAAACATTTTATTATAATAGTAGTATAGATAAAACGGAAACGATTACTATTCCTTCATCCCTAACCGGAAACTGCTCTGCCGCTTCTACGATGCGCTTGATATTTACATGGCGAAACGATAATTCTGCCGGCATTAGTCCTCCGATATCCATTGACAACATTTCTTTAACCAGCGAAACATTTTCATTGCTTTCCGGAGGAGGGACTTTTACAATCAACAACACACAGGGTACAGGAGGAACAAATTATAAAAGTTTCAATGATGCGATAACAGAGCTTAACATTGTTTCCGGTTGCGGCGGTTTTTCGGGTCCAATCGTGTTCAATGTTACTGCAGGCCAGAACTTTTCTGAAGATTTACCAAATATCACTGCAAGCGGAACAGCCGCAAAGCCGATAACCTTTCAACGTTCGGGAGCAGGAGTTAACCCGGTGATAAAACCTACAGGTGGCAGTGGAACGCAAGCGGGGATAACAGTAGAAGGCGGGGACTATATTACTTTTGATGGGATTGATATTAAAATTGCCTCAGGCAATGCGGTAGAATATGGCTACCAAATAAGATCATTTGGAACAAGTGGGGTTAATGGTGCACAGAATAATACCATTAAGAATTGCAAAATTGAATTAAACCGATCCAACACACAATCATATGGTATATACCAAAATACGCTAACTGCCAGTTCGACAGACGGTACCTGTTCCTACAATAGCTATTTGAATGTTGTGATAGAAAATGTATATACCGGGATTTATCTAAACGCTTCTTTTAATTTTCCGGATATAGGTTGTACTATCGGAACTACAGGAACAGGACAAACTATCATTGGGTCATCTATTTCGCAGGATATAGGAGGAGGAACCCAGTTTGCTTATGGCATCAGAGCTGAGGATCAACAAAACCTGACCATACATAACACTGAGATAAGAAATGTAGGAATTGCTACAACATTTACCACAACAGTTGGAGGAATAAGCATCCAGGGCGCTACGGGGACAACTAACGTTTACAAAAACACCATCCATGACATTTCATCATCCAGTACCGGTAATGCTAATTTGTTTGGAATAAGAGCTGAAGCTGACGCAGGAGCAACAATCAATATCTACAATAATATAATTTATGGGTTATCGTCTGGTACATCCGCAGTGGGGGGAACTCCTTCCATCAGAGCTATCCAAGCTAATACATCAACTGCAAGTACAGGGACTGTAAATGTGTACTACAACAACATTCGCCTGGAAATAACTAACAGCGGCGCGAGCAATACCGTTTTCTATAAGCAAGCGGGTACAGTTAATTTAATGAATAACGTGTTGGCCAACTTTTCAGCGGCGGGTACAGGTGGGCTGAGATATGTTATTTTCAGCGAATCGGCTACACTTGTAAGTAATTATAATGATCTATACATCGTTACCGGAACTAACAACAACATCGGTTATAGTAATGGTAGCACACGCGCTACGATTGAAACCTGGAGAACGGGGACGAGTCAAGACATCAATTCAGTGAACGTAGATCCCTATTTTTCAAGTAGTACAAATCTTCATGTTGGTAACGGAGTCCTCAACGGTAAGGCTATTCCTATAACTTCCCCTGCTATTACAGATGATATTGATGGAGACGTACGAGATGCAACAACCCCAGACATTGGGGCTGATGAGATAGTTTTAGTTGTAAAGATGTTACAAGATATCTCCTACGAGCAAGCGTCAAATGCATGGGTAAAAGTTAACTCAAGTAATGCAGCTATTCTAAAACTTGGTTTTATCGTTACGGGAAATGACGGAGTTCTACCGCTAACGACGATCAAGGTAACATCAATGAACACATCTGATGCTGATGTAACTGCAGTGAAATTATACAAAACAACTTCGTCGACCTTCTCCACAAGCAATCTTATAGGCACGACCACTTTTGACGGGACAGGTAAAGCTGAGTTTTCAATAGTGAATGAAGAATTGCCGGGCAATACCACTACCTACTATTGGATTGCTTTTGATGTGGCAGGTGTTGTGGGAAATATGCTCGATGCTAAAATCGAGGCTAATGGCATCACCGTAAGCGGTGCCACCTACCCAAGCGTAGATGTGTCACCAATTGGGGAAAGATTTTTCCTCGATAATATTTCAGGAGGATTCTATGTAGGAGCAAACCAACCAGCGCCACATTTTACTACTTTAACTGCTGCAATTGCTGACCTTTCCAATTTTGGAATTGATGGCCCTGTAGAGTTACATCTAGCAGCAGATTACAATAGTGCATTGGAAACATTCCCAATAACGATTCCTGTAATTAGTGGATCTAGTGCGGTTAATACAATTAAGATAAGACCCGCAGCCGGCGTAACCGCGTCAATAAGCGGATCTAGTACTGCAATTATAAAGTTGAATGGCGCAGACAATATCATCATTGATGGAAGTAACAATAGTACAACTACCCGTAATCTCAGCATTATTAATAATTCGTCCACGCAGAACACGGCTGCAATATGGATTTCATCACTTGGCGCAGGAGCAGGAGCGACTAATTGTACCATAAAGAATTGCGTTATCAATGCAGGAGGTACTTCGACTAATCTGTTTGGAATCATTGCCTCGGGCACAACGCTTAGTAACGTTACCACTAATGCCGGATCTGACAATGACAACCTTACCATTTCGAATAACCAGGTATATAATGCAGCGTGGGGTATATATATTAATAGCAACAGCGGTGTTGTAGCTTCAGGAAATGCGACGATTTCGCAAAATATAGTTGGACACAACGACAATTCCAGTAGTATAGCAAGTTCCGGTATTACGTTAGTTGGCTGTGCTGATGCCTTAGTTGAGAAAAACACCATTTTTAATGTAAGAGGCAGCCAGTTTGCAACAAATGGTCCGAGAGGAATAAATATTAATACAGGAACGACGACTTCCACCATAAACGCTAATACGATTTATGATATCATTTATACGGGCGCAGCAGGCGGCGGCGGAAAGGGAATAGATGTACAGGCCGGCACTTCACTTGTGATATCGAATAATTCAATTTCAAATATCCAGGGAGATGGCTGGAATAACATGACTAACCTCGTAGACGCGATAGTCGGAATAAGGTTACTGGGATCGTCCATCAACGTTTATAATAATAGCGTAAATCTTGGTTCGGGCATATTTTCGGGCAACAATAGTTCGACTGCTGTTTCTGCGGCAATAGGTATAGGTAATAGTGCTAGTAGCATCAATATTGTAAACAACATTTTAGCTAGTAATCTTCAGAATTCGGTTCAGCCAGCTGCGAAAACCTATGCTGTATACACTTTATCAAGTGCAGCAGCAATACCCACTATGGACTATAACAAATACTATGTGAGTGGTACACAAGGAATACTTGGGTTTATCAGTAGTGACAGGACTACTTTAGCGGCATTTAAGTCGGGATTTGGAAAAAATACAAATAGTGTTACTTCCGACCCTGGTTTCACAGGTTCTACCGACCTACAGCCGAAACAGGGGTATTTTACATCCGGTACAAATATTCCAACAATCACTACTGACATAGTTGGCACTACCCGTTATATTGTTCCTGACATTGGTGCCTACGAAGGATCAGCAAGTGGACGATGGACTGGTGGAGTATCCACTGATTGGCAGAACACTTCAAACTGGAAAGATGGATTAGTGCCGGGTACTACTGTTGATGTTGCATTGAATGTGGACGCACCTAACTTACCATCACTGACAGCGGCATCTAATGCGAAGAACATAGCATTACCTACTACGTCTTCTATACTCAACTTAAATGGTCAACGTTTGGTTGTTAGTGGCGCTTTATCAGGGAACGGCTTTTTAGCCGGAACGAGCAATTCTGCATTAGAATTGAGTGGAGCTGCAGGTAGTGTGAAATTTTCTACCACAGCCAATACGCTAAAGGAATTAAAACTTAATACCGGAGCAACCGCTACTTTAGGGAATACTTTAAATATTACCCCACTACTTGGACAGGTTTCAGTGGCGAGTGGAGCAACGTTGAACACAGGCGGAAATCTCGTATTAAAGAGTGACGCTACAGGAACCGCGAATGTAGCGGCAAGTGCCGGTACCATAAGTGGAAATGTTACAATAGAACGGTACATTCCAGCATCGGGGAACAGGGCATGGAGGTTACTTGCTGCACCCGTTACATCGGCTTCTGCTCCAACCATTTATTCCTCATGGCAGGAAAGCGGTGCGAATGCATCGGGATATGGTACACATATTACCTCAGTAACGGGTAGTGGGACAAATGGTTTTGATGCTTCCACGATAGCGCAGGCTACTTCTGCGAGGTATTATGACGGGACTACGACACAAGCCATACTTAATACAAACACCACGAAAGTGACCGATAACGGAGGAGCGTATTTCGTGTTCATCCGGGGTGATAGAACTGTTGATCTTAGTACCAGCAGTAGTTCAAGTAATACAGTATTAAGAATGAAAGGCGCTATTAAACAAGGGAACATCTCAACAGGTGTTACGGGCAGTTCGTTCTCGCTGATTCCTAACCCGTATCCGTCGGCAGTAGACTTTGATGCCGTGCGTACAGCGAACGGTAATATCAACAATTTCACAATATGGGATGCTACACTGGGAAGCGTTGGTGGTTACAGGGCAGTACAACGTACCAGCGGCGGCGTTTATGAACAAACACCTTCAGCTGGTGCTACCGGTAATGCACGCTATATACATAGCGGGCAGGCATTTTACGTTCCGGGTAATACAACACTGAGCTTCACTGAGAGCATGAAGACCCTGGAAGTTCCCGGAACTGCAGTAATGCGAACTGCTAGCCCAGGAGAGCAAATACTGATACATTTATACGTAAACAACGCCGGAACCTATAGTTTACTTGACGGCATTCGCGCGAAGTTTGGAGATGACTATACAAGTAGTGTAGATACTGACGATGTGCCGAAGCTTAATAACATGGGCGAAAACCTTTCGATTGTTAAAAGCGGGCAGCTGCTAACAGTGGAATCAAGGCCTTTTGTAATGGCTGACGACACCTTGTTCCTAAACCTTAGTGGCGTAAGAGTAAAACAGTACAAGTTGGTAATTGATCCTGCCGAAATGGATGCATCCGGATTAGTCATGTATCTAAAGGACAACCATTTGAATACTTTAACTCCTATAGCCAATACAGGAAGCACGGAAGTTAGTTTCGATGTTAATAACGCTGCAGGCTCATGGGCTGTTAACAGGTTCCAGATAGTAATGAAGGTGGCAGGCACGTTACCTATAAGCCAATTAAACCTACAAGCTGCACAACAAGGCAAAGAAATTAATTTGCGATGGACTATGTACCAGGAACAAAATTTACAGCAGTTTGATGTAGAACATTCGTCAAATGGTCGTGAATTTGAGAAAATAGGAGAGGTGGCACCAATCAACGAAAAGGGTATACAAGAATATAACAGTTGGGATAAGCAACCGGTTGAAGGTATCAATTACTACCGCGTAAGAACCCTTACTAAGACCGGGGGAACTTTTTATAGCAATGTGGTTAAAGTGAATACCGGTAAAAATAAACCTGGCATTTCAGTATATCCTAATCCTTTGAAAGGCAATATTGTGAACCTCGAATTTCTAAGTATGGAAAGCGGAACCTATAGTGTGCAGCTTTTTAACCAATTGGGACAAGAAGTTTATAAAGAAACTCTCAGCCATAGAGGAGGCTCGTATAGTGGAACCCTTTCTATGCCGACATTACAGCCGGGCCAGTACGTTTTGATAGTATCTAACGGGAACGAGGTACATACCTTGAGCATAAGCAAACTCTAATAAATTTATTATCAAGAAAAAGGGCAGTAAACTGCCCTTTTTTTATTACATATTTAGCTGTATTGGTGAGCGACAAGCAGAAAATTATAGGCCTTAGAAAATGTTATGAAGTACTCTTTGCAGGCATAGTTGGAATAAGAGATGATCCGCAACGTTTACAATATTTAGCATCAGCATCATGGCCTTCAAATCCGCAGGCAGGGCAAACTTCTTCACTTTCCCTCTTGCTGCGCGCAGCTATTGCCATTTCCGTTGTGACGATACCTGTTGGCACGGCGATAATGCCGTAACCTATAAACATCATTACTGATGCAATAAATTTCCCAAGAGCAGTGACGGGAGCTACGTCGCCGTAACCAACGGTAGTAATCGTTACAATAGCCCAGTAAACACTTTGTGGAATGCTTTCAAAACCGCTCTTTTCGCCTTCTACGAGGTACATCACAGAACCAAGGATTGTTACCAACGAAAGCACCACCAACATGAAAATTGCTATTTTTTTCAGACTACCCCTCACTGCCACCTGAAGAAAGGAGATTTCTGTAAGAAAGTGTACCATTTTAAAAATCCGAAATACACGTAAGAGGCGTAAAACACGGAAAACAAGCAATGCTTGAGCTCCCGTTAGAAATATGCTCAGCCAACCTGGGATAATGGCAAGTATGTCAATAATGCCGAAAAAGGAAAACATGTACATCAGGGGCTTCCTAATAGAAATGATTCTCAGAACATATTCAAGCGTAAATAAGATGGTAAAAATCCATTCAAGCACCTGGAATAAGTTACCATAGGTTTTATTGAATGCATCGATACTGTCAAGCATTACCGTAACGATACTCGTTATAATAAGAAAGAGTAAACCTACATCAAAAGCCTTACCCGCCTTTGTGCTGGATTCGTATATAATCTCATGTAAGCGTTCGCGCCAATGCACTTACAATATTAAGGAGAGATTTAATATCAAAGGGCAACTGAAAAGGATTATAAAGTAGTTGCCTGCTTAAGTTGTTTGATCGTCGTGGCGGGGTCATCTGATTTGAAAACGGTATTTCCAGCCACTAAGACGTCCGCACCAACCCTTACGAGTTCTGCAGCATTTGAGAGTGTAACGCCACCATCAATTTCGATGAGAGCGGTTGACCCCGTGTTTTTAATTAATTGTTTCAGCTCACGAACTTTTTGAAAAGTATGCGTTATGAATTTTTGGGCTCCGAAACCGGGGTTCACACTCATAAGACATACAAGATCAACCTCGCTAATTATTTCGCTTAGGGAACTCACCGGTGAATGCGGGTTGAGTGCAACGCCAGCTTTCATTCCCAAAGCATGAATTTGTTGTATGTTTCGATGAAGGTGCCTGCAAGCTTCTATATGAACTGTAAGTACATCGGCGCCTGCCTTTTTAAATTCTTCTGCATACTTTTCAGGCTCCTCTATCATCAGGTGAACGTCGCAGACCTTTTTTGTTGCCTGGCGGATAGCAGCAATTACCGGTAGCCCAAAGCTGATATTTGGAACAAATCTTCCGTCCATAACGTCAAGATGAAACCATTCGGCCTCACTTTCATTAACCATAGCGCAATCCCTTTGGAGATTAAGGAAGTCTGCACTTAAAAAGGAAGGAGCAATAATTGCCATAGCTGGGATATTTTATTAATTATCTAATCGCTTTAGCCCTATTTTAGCTTCCTGCAGGTTAGGATCGAGAGATAAGGCATGCTTAAACCTGAGAATAGCACTGTCTTTCAACCCTAACTGTTCGTAACAGCGAGCGATATAATAGTAGGCATCAGGGTACAAATTATTTACGGTAGAAGCGAACTGAAAAATGCTAAGTGCCTGCCTGTAGTTTTTCATGTCGAAGTATAAAAGGCCTTTCTCGATGTAAGCTTCCATATAGGTGTAATTATTCGCGATGCATTTGTCGAAAGCCGATTCAGCTTGTTTTATTTCAAACTTTCTTGCGTAGTACACACCGGATATAAAGTAACAATGAGCATCTGTTTCTCTGCCAAGGCCCATTTTAAGTACGGTGTTAACAAGGGATAAGCATTGTTCATTCCGGCGCTCCGCATAAAGGTTTGCCAGATTTAACATCGCTTCCGGGCTGGGATATATTTTTAAAGCTGTATTGTACGAACGAATAGCTGCATTTGTATCCGATAGAGCGCCTTCTAACTGGGCTTTTCTAAACCAGAGCCCGTAATTGCCCTTGTCAGCATCTACCAATTTATTTAGATGGCTAAGTGCCTTTTTCGCGTCGCCGATGCTATCATAGGCGTTTACCAGTTGAAGTTGAATCCCCAGGCTGTCAGGATATTGCTCCGCTTTCGTTTCGATATTGTTCAAGTGTTTATGGTTATTATTAACCACCTCATCCTGGTGATTCTCATTAGCTTCGCAGCCACTGATAATCAATAAAAGGAATAGCCCAAAAAGCCATTTTCTCATACGGCAAAAGTAGATGTAAAGCGTTTAATATTGCTTTGTTGTGACTAACTATGGTGTAGTTGTTAATTAAATTTGTAAGACTATGAAACTGCTCGTTCTTGTCCTGGGTCTTAGCATCGGCATTACATCTATTGCCCAATCCAGTACAGATAGTATTGTGTATGCTAATGAAAAGCATTTTAAGAATGTAAGACAATTAACTTTTGGAGGAGACAATGCTGAGGCTTACTGGAGCTATGATGGTAAGATGCTGGTATTTCAGCGAACAGCGCAAAAGGATGGTGTAGCATGCGATCAAATATTCGTCGGTAAAGTTCCAGAAAGCAAAGAAGCAAAATTTAACTACAAAATGGTCTCGCCAGGAAAGGGTAGAACTACCTGCGCGTTCTTTACCAAAGATAATAAACACATCATCTATGCATCGACCCACCTTGGGAGTGATAGCTGCCCCCCTGTGCCTGACCGGGCGAAATACGGAAACCGTTATATCTGGCCTGTATATGACAGTTATGACATTTTCCTGTCTGACCTAGATGGAAAGATTGTGAAACGACTCACTTCTTCTGCCGGGTATGATGCAGAGGCTACTTTGTCGCCGGATGGCAAAACGATGGTATTTACTTCGATGCGGGACGGAGACCTGGAGCTGTATCTCATGGATCTGAAAACGGAAAAGGTGAAAAGAATTACCGAGGTTCCGGGCTATGATGGAGGAGCATGGTTTAGCCGTGATGGAAAGAAAATTGTATGGAGAGCCAGCAGACCTAAAGGTGAAGGAGAATTGAAAGAATATTTTGAATTACTTTCAGAAGGGTTGGTAGCTCCGACAAAAATGGAAGTGTGGATTGCAAATGCAGACGGTACAGATGCGCGGCAAGTAAC
>JAEZDR010000084.1 GCA_023433265.1 Bacteroidota bacterium
CCCCTACTCAACCCTTATTTATGGAAATCTTTGAGTCGGCCGCTGTTATATGGTTTATCGTTGGATTTCTTTTCTTTTTACTTGAATTCGTCGTACCGGGATTAATTCTTTTCTTTTTCGGTGCCGGTGCATGGATTGTTGCAATTGTTTTACTTTTTATAGATATTTCTTTTAATACCCAGTTAACGCTGTTCATTGTCGGATCATTAATTACCATTATGCTATTCAGGCGTACACTCAAACGCCTCCTCGCACCCAAAACTCACAACACAAGCCAGTTGCTGCAAGATGAGATGATTGGTAAAAAAGGAATAGCTGAAACGGGTATTGCGCCAGGACAGAATGGGAAAGTTCAATTTAAAGGCACCATATGGACGGCAGCTTCTAATGATGTAATTTCTGCAGGAGAGGAAGTGCTTATTAAGCGAAACGAAAGCATCCTTTTATTTGTTGAATCCTTAAAAAAATAGTTTTATGACGGCATCAACTATCGTTCTTATCATCCTGATTATTTTTATAATCATAGCCTTTATATCTACTTTCAAAGTCGTACCGCAGCGCTCTGTGTATATCATTGAAAGGCTCGGTAAGTATAGTAGAACATTGGAAGCGGGATTTCACATCCTCATCCCTTTTATTGATAAGGTAGCTTATAAACAAAACCAAAAAGAACAAGCTATTGATGTAGCACCACAGGTTTGTATTACTAAGGATAATATTGCGGTTGAGGTAGATGGCGTCCTTTATCTGCAGGTGATTGACCCGCAAAAAGCTTCTTATGGAATTGATAATTATAAGTTCGCTGTTATTCAGATAGCACAGACCACCATGCGTAGCATAATTGGTAAGATGGAGTTGGACAAAACTTTTGAGGAGCGCGAAACAGTGAATGCGAGTATAGTGGAAGCAGTGGATAAGGCGAGCGATCCATGGGGTATTAAAGTTTCCAGGTATGAGGTCAAAAACATATCCCCTCCGCAAAGCATAAAAGATGCAATGGAAAAACAAATGAGGGCTGAGAGGGAGAAAAGAGCGTTAATTGCTGAGTCCGAGGGTGAAAAGCAAGCTAAGATCAACCGAGCCGAAGGAGATAAACAAGAAGCCATCGCCAAATCAGAAGGTGAAAAACAACGGAGAATTAACGAAGCTTCCGGGCGTGCTTCAGAAATAGAAATGGTTGCAACGGCTACAGCAAAGGGTATCAGGGAAATTGCACAATCCATTAATGCTGAAGGCGGAATGAATGCCGTGAACCTACGCGTGGCTGAACAGTACCTTACAGAATTTGGCAAACTAGCAAAAACGAACAATACGATGATTGTACCTGCCGACCTATCCGATATTGCCGGTGTAATCCAAAGCATTACCTCTGTTCTTAGCAAAACGCCAAAAGAAACTTTACCCCCTGCGCAAAAACAGCGGTAAAGGCTTCGGAGATAAACAGTCCGGGTGCTTCCCCGCTGATACCTCTAGCCTAGCCCTTAAATAAGTTGGCTATTACGGAATTGCAACGCCCTTATGGTGATGCTGTACGGGTGTTGTAGATGAGCAACTCCGAACTCACGATTAAACAAACAAGATCCAACCCCGGAGTAACCGCGAGGTTGGGTCTTGTTTCTTGCTATATTTCATCACTTTTTCCTGGCCGACAAAATCGCATTGCTTATTCAGACCATCCTGCGATAGCCATTATTCCTTCACTACCCTGAATGTATGCCTGCCTTCCTGTGACTTTTCAACTACAACATAATAGATGCCTGCGGCCATTTTGGCAAGGTTTACCGGCAACGTTGTATGCCCTGCAGGAATGGTAATCCTTGAATGAGTTAAGAGCCTTCCACCGCCATCTATTACACTAATTCCTAATGTTGTTACCTGCGCGTTTCTGATACTAATCATCGCTTCTTTTCTAACAACCGTTGCAGAGGAAAGATATATTTCGGATCCAGCCTGATCCGCTTTTATCATGATGAGCGAAGAATAGGACACATTACCATCTGCGTCAATCATTTTAAGCCGGTAATAACTAAGCCCCGGCAATGGATTTTCATCCTGCACCCTGAACTCATCTTTACAAGCTTCAGCCTGTGCAAACAAAGTTTGCAGCAAAAGCATCTCACCGGGAGTCTTTCCCCTTTGCAATTCAAAACGGATGGATGTGGAGTTGCACTTTACGAGCCATGCTAATTCGTGTTTTGTTCCGTTAGCTTTTCCATTGAAATAAACAAGGCTTACGGGAAGCGTTGCATTATAAGTGAATTCATCCGCTCCAATGTCAGGGGTAGCCACGCTTCTTGTTTCCTGGTCTATATCCGTTGTTACATCGGTTAATGGAGTCCCCTTGTTATCGAGGCTGCCGTTAAATGCGGGATTGAGATGTAAATCAGCTGATGGATCAATATATTCGGGCATTGTTCCATTGATGCTTTGCCCATCGCCCCCAGAAGCTGTCTGCCAGGCAGCGAAGGAAACAAACGCGTTCCAAAATGCCATTTGTTCGCTAGCGCTAAAAATGATATTGTAGTTAGATGCATTGGTTGGCCAGCCACCCGCTGCAGTTCCTGCGGAAGGCGATCCGTTGGCAATGGCTATGTGTCTTCCTGTGCCACCGGAGCGGAAGTTGGTAAAGATGTTATTCTTTATATCTACAATCGGTGTTGTTGGTGCAGTTGTGCTGAAGTTACCGCGCTGGTAAGCATAGGACGGTTGCTCACCCGATGCTGCAGTACCTGTTATGTGCACGGTGTTGTGATAAATCTTAGCCGTATATGCTGATGATGAGGTGTAGTAATGCCAGATACCAATAAACGCATTATTATTTGCCTGTGCACTTCCGAGGGCCACCATATTATTCGCTATCAGCATCGGATTAGCCGTATTTGCATTGCCCAGGAAAATACCAACTACCGTGGAAGGTGCCGTCGCACTCAGAGATTGATGGCCATTTGTTAATCCATAAATCTTATTCCTTGTAATGTTTATGCCATTCGTGAGACCGCTGGTAGCGCTTGCATTTCCTGCAAATATCCCCGAAATGACCGCTCCGGTAGTACCCGTACCCGTAAGGTGTAAGTTATAAATGGTGTTGGAATCAATCGAAACGCCTGTTGACGTACTGTTAACCAGGATACCAATACCTGATTGTGTTGAGAAATTAGCAATTGCACCTCCCGTTTTTATTTCGCGGAGAATGTTACTTCCAATACGCCCTGTACCACCTTGCGATTCAATACCCCGGAACAAAGACGTAGCTCCACTGCCATGATTCGTAAGGTTTTGAATGGTGTTGTTGGTTATAACTGCTGTGCCGGTTGCCGTGTTGATGATGCCCCGCGCAATACCGCCTTGCGTAGTTACCCCTTGCGTACCTACACTTAAACTATGCGCTAAAGAGCTTCCGATGGTGTTTTGATCAATGAAAACATTGCCTCCTGCTCCTCCACTTGCTATAGCGGCTACTGTGCCCGCATTTACACCGCCGGGCGTTAATGAGATGCCGGCCACAGTATTGTGGGTAATACTTACTGAGTCCGAAGAAGATGAAGCTATGGCCACCACATAAGCCCCATTAACGGTCGGGGATATAGCGATGCTTCCATTAGCCGCAATGCTACCGATCATGTTACCTTGCCCGGCTTTCCCCACATTAACGTCTCCTGCCGAAACAAAGATGCCGCACCAGACACCTGTAACTGTTGTTGCACTTGAATTGGCCGTGGTTGCAAGAGATATATTGCTTAAGATATTGCCATGCACGTCCGACGAATTATTGCTGCCTACGGCCAGCTCAATCCCAATAAAACGCAAAGCCACGTTGCCACTCATTGAATAGACACCAGTGCCTGCTGGATCGCTGTAACCTATTATGTTATTGCTGACTGTATGAGCGTTACCCCCTCCTATGTAGATAGCACGCTGAATGCCTGCAGTTGTGTACGTGCGGTTTACGGTTTGAAACAAAGAATTGCCGGAAATATTCCAACCTTCATTTCCCGTGCTGAGGATAATACCTGCAGCGGTTTGCGCAGCGTGGAAGTAGTCAGCCACCTGGTTGTCGAGGACCTGATTGCTGGTATTTGCCATAGTGCTGCCTGCAGCATAAACACCTACTGAAGGCGTACCGGTATTTGCCGCTCCTATGTAGTTGGCAGAAACGACGTTATTATTATTGCCCGATGTTGTACCCGTGCTAAAGAATACGGTTCCACTGCTCCCGGTATTAGACGCACCAAGTATTCTCAGGTTTTGCAGGAGATTATTGCTGGCGTCGTTAATAAACAAAACAGTGGAAGCGCCAACAGCGCTAAGGCTGTATTCATTTACAATGGTAAGAGAGTCAAGGTTGCTGCTCCCGCCCTTTATTGTAACGCTGTCCGCTCCATTTAACTCAATTAAAGCTCCTGCGATGTTGCCAGCTAACGTCCGTATTCCGGAAGGCTGAATAAGGATGGATGTATAGGTTGCGTTACCCAAGCCGCTTGCATTTATCGACGCCGTAGCCGTTTCAGTAACATCGGCAGTAATGGCAATATTTATTGAACCCTGGTGAATCCCGTTGTTGATGGCATCAAAAGCTGCTTTCAAGTTCGTGTAATTGGTAGCCGCAGTGGTTCCTGCGCTGGAAGTAACAAGAACTTGTGCAGAACCACCCAATACAGATATTAGGCCTAACAGCAGTAGATAGAAATGCCTCATATGCAGATATTTTTCAGGAAATATAGTAATAAAATCAATCGACCGCAATCCTTTGGCTATAAGATATAGTCATAGAAATTGCCGCTCACCACTGATTGCCCTTCTGTATCTTATTTGCAATACATTAGGTTCTACGACCACCTTTCGCATAAACGCTGTTGTACCTTTGGTTCTATAAGTTGTTCCGTTGAGGCAATTCGTATTCTTTTCCGTTTTCCTTTTTATAAGCGTGATGTGCAATGCACAACGAGATTTTCCTTTCCTGTTTGTTGAATATGATTCCGCATGGACATATGGTAACCTAAAGCTTATCCCTGTGAGGTATAAAGACGAAGGCCATGGCATGAATTCAACTTTATACCGAGACTTTGTTACCCTGAACTCCGCGATGAAAAACAAGAAATTTACAATTTCTGAAGTCAAAACCAGGGAGGGAGCCGATGTGAACGTCCTACAGGTTCGCAACAGGACCGGCAAGCCCGTCATTATTCATACCGGCGAACTGATTAGTGGTGGCAAACAAGACAGGGTGTCGGGCGAAACTATCATCGTTCCGCATATGCAGGAAAACCAATACCTCAACGTTTATTGTTCCGAGAAAGGGCGATGGGATAAACGCGGCAAGCGATTCGCGTATGATGGCTTTGCAGACGCCAGTGTACGTCGCGCTGTTGATAAGGACAGGCAACAGCAACATGTGTGGAAATCTATCAGTGACCTTTATACAAAACACAATCTCTCCGTAGAAACCTGGGCATACAAAAACCTGAAGCCCGCGCGTAAGCCTGCAATTGAGAAGGATTACGAAACCTATTTTTTAGGGAAGTGGAGGCAAAGCGATAGTGCGTATGCCGGGTTTATTGCTGTAACCGGTAACAGGATTATTACTGTTGATCTGTATGCTCATGAATTGTTGACCCAACAATTCTTCCCTAACTTATTGGGCGGCTACATCCGCTCTGCCGTTGAAGAAGGTGAGGTACCCAATATTTCCACTGTTGAAGTAGACAACTTTATGACACCCTTGCTTTCTGACGCAAAAACAAGGGATGCTTTTCTTATGAAACATGGCCGTGCATTCCGTTTTATCGATAGAGTAATACATATAACTGCACACGGCAACTAGAGCTTTTTGAATGCAGCCTCACTATCCTTTTTATATTTGTACCAATGTACCTGGTTACTACACCACAGTGGTTTAAGTGGCTTTATCCCTCCCTCACATGGCGGGTGCGCACAAAACAAAAAGAACTCTACCTTACTTTCGATGATGGCCCGCACGAGGAGGCAACCCCTTTTGTACTGGACTGTTTAAAGGCGTACGTTGCTAAAGCTACTTTCTTCTGTTTGGGCAAAAATGTGCAGTCGTACCCCGAAATATTTCACCGCATTATAGATGAAGGCCATTCAATAGGCAACCATACGCACAACCATGTGAACGGTTGGAAAACCTCCACTGAAACCTATATTGAAGATGTTTGTGAAGCGCGCAAACATATAGACAGCAAGCTATTCAGGCCTCCGTATGGCAGGATTACCCGCTTTCAAAGTAAGGTGTTAATTGAGAAAATGAACATGAAAGTAGTGATGTGGGATGTACTTAGCGGCGATTTTGACCTGGCACTCTCTCCAGAAGGATGTTTGAAAAATGTTGCCAGGAATGCAATCGCGGGATCTATCGTTGTATTTCATGATAGTTCAAAGGCCTGGCCAAAGCTAAAGCATGCACTTCCAGGGGTTTTGCAGAAGTTCAGTAACGATGGATTTGCTTTTAAAAGACTGGAAGAATAACCGGGGAGGCGCAATTATTGTAAGCGTTAAATATGGATGTTTAACATTATATCTCCCAAACAATTTGCGATCTTACAATTTCCATGAAGAATACTTTTGTTTTATTGATGTTGCTGTTCTATGCCGCTACGGCTTCAGCGCAGAACAAACAAGCTCAGCAAACGTATAATGCCGCTGTTGAACTCTTGAGCAATGGGTTGATTAAAGAGGCTATTCCCGGGTTAATTAAAGCGACGGAACAAGATGCTTCATTCATGGATGCCTGGTATTCGCTTGCCGGTGCTTATGGCGAGGTAAAAGACTACCCAAAAGCAATCTCTACGTTTGAAATTGCACAACAGAAAGATCCTGTAGGCTTTCATCCCTTTCTACTTTCTTACTCTATCAACCTTGCGGGTGACGGGCGTTTTGCAGATGCTTTAAATGCAGTAAAGAATTTTCTTGCAAATGAAAAACTGAACGATAGAAGCAGGAAGAGCGGGGAATATCGTAAAAAAACCTACGAGTTTGCATTAGAATATGCTGCCAGCCATCCGGCATCGTCCTACAAGTTTAATCCTCAAAACCTTGGCGACAGCATCAATTCAAGATTTGCAGAGTATTACCCTTCCATTACCATAAATGACAGCATGTTCGTTTATACCCGCAGAAATGGCAACCGGGAAGATTTCATGGAAAGTACCATTAGGGGCAGTAGCGGATACAGCAAAGCAAAAGAGATAGATGGCAGCATAAACAACGAGCCTTTCAAAGGAGCCATCAATATTTCGCAGGATGGTGAATGGCTGGTATTTGCAGGTAATTTTCGGTCGGGCTACGGCAATTTCGACCTTTATATTTCTTATTATACGCCACAAGGATGGAGCGAACCCATTAACCTTGGCGAATCTATCAATACCGAATTCTGGGAAACGGCGCCAAGCCTAAGCCCGGATAAAAGAGCTTTGTATTTTACAAGCAACCGGCCGGGAGGCCACGGTGGTAGTGATTTATATGTAAGCTACCGGCAACTGAACGGTAAATGGGGTAAGGCAGTAAACATGGGCCCCGGTATCAATACAATCGGTGATGAGCTGGCCCCTTTTATTCACGCCGATAACCAAAACCTGTACTTCACATCAACCGGTTTGCCCGGATATGGGGGAAGCGATTTGTATGTTGCGAGGAAGAAAAATACCAGGGAGTGGCATACCCCCGAGAATCTGGGCTTCCCTATCAACACAATTGACAATGAGGGGAGCCTTTTTATTGCTGCCAATGGGATTGATGCCTATTATGCTAGCGACCGGTTTGACAGCCGAGGCGCGCTTGATCTCTACAAATTTGAGTTAAGAGAAGACATCCGCCCTGCCAAGACACTCTATGTGCAGGGTTCCGTCTTCAATGCAAAGGATAAAAAAGGCATACCAGCAGCTGTTGAGCTTATTGATAACGCTTCAGGCGAGGTTGTGAACAATGTGCAAACCGACGAAACAGGATTTTACTTTATTACCCTGCCCATTGGAAAAGACTATACTTTTAGTGTTAACCGAAAAGGTTTCTTTTATTATACAGATGTGTATGAATTGAGTAAAAAAAGGGCAGATAGCACTTATAAAAAGGACATAGCCTTGCAACCTATTGAGCTAAACGCCAGCCTTACTTTCCAAAATATTCAGTTTGAGACAAACTCATTTGCTCTCTTACCTGTAAGTCATATAGAACTCAATAAGCTTGTGCAACTGTTGAATGATAACCCTACAGTACGCATAATGGTTAGTGGCCATACAGATAACTCCGGCAAAGCTGCTACTAATCAAAAACTATCTGAGGAAAGAGCTAAAGCCGTAGTAAATTACCTGGTTGATAAGGGCATACAACTATCGCGTTTGTCAGCAAAAGGTTTCGGTTCAACAAAGCCGGTTGCTTCTAACGATACAGAAAAAGGAAAGGCTGTCAACAGGAGAACAGAATTTAAAATCACTGCATTGTAATTACTGCTCTACAGATTAAAATATGTAGCGCATAGGAGGCCATTATTATATTGAAAAACATTTTTGTTATCAACTTCCCTGCCCAGCTGCACCACCTGGTTTAGATAACCTGCTTCTATTCGAATGTTTTTGTTTAGCCGTTTTCCAACAAGCAAGCTTAACCGGTTTTGATCAAAAACATTTTCACCCACGTTCTTCCCAAAGCCGATGAAGATTTCGTCAAAAAGAGTAATGTACCAATCCTGTTTTAGAGAAATGTCAAGTCTCGGCATATACCGCAGGCGATTTAAGAATACAAACTCATCAGGAGCCTTACTTGTAGCTGATGCAAACCTACCCACCCATCGCTGCTCTAACCTAAGCCTATGGCTTAACGAGGTTGAAGCTAATTTGGTTGTAATAGTGAGTTGTTGGTATAGACGGTGTTCCGGGAAAGCTTTCGACACTGGTGCCAGGTTGTAATCGCCGTAGGGATAGGTTATAATCCAGCCATAGCCCCCGTGCAACACAACTTCATCGCGGAGCTTTACATTTACCCCTATCCGAAAAAGGCCTTGTTGCCAATTTTCAAAAAAGTTGCTTCTTCGCCATTGGTATTCGATATGCCCTGAAAATTTTCCCGAGATGGCGGGCGTGATCGTCGTAGCCATCCATGCGATTGTATTATGGTCGGATAAACGGGTCTGAGTGTACCCGGTTTCTAACAGCAGCAGAGAGGACACTATCATTAGCAAATGCTTCATGATGGCGAAAATAAAAAAGCAGGGTTGCATTGGCAACCCTGCTAAAGTCAATGAACGAATATCACTTTACAAACTTTCCCTGGAATAAAACACGGCCCTCATTGTTTACGACTCTCAGGAAATAATTGCCTTTGGCGAGTTTTGATATATTCAACTCAATTTCCGAACTACCCGCCTGCAATGCCACCTGTTTTGATAGCTGCATTCTTCCGGACAAATCTATTATTTCTATAGAAAAACGCATAGCTTCCTCCAATGTCACCTTCATTCCAACTTTGTCGCTGGCAGGATTCGGGTAAAGTGCACCAATTCTAAATGTTGCATAATTGCTATTGATAGCTATAATGCCGGAATAACACAATTTACCATCCTTGTCCTGCTGACGCAAGCGGTAATAGTTGATGCCTTGCCATGGCTGCTTATCGATGAATATATATGTAAGCAATTCTGAGCTATTGCCACCGGTTGCTTTAGAAGGAACAAAGCTGATAGGTTTAAAGTTATTGGGATCGATAGCTCGTTCAACAGTAAATCCAAGGTTTTGTTGTTCAACTAGCGTGTTCCAGCTTAACCTGTTTACGCCATCAATGTGTTCACCAGTGAAAGCTGCGAAAGTTACCGGTACCGTTACGCCAAACTCATAGGCGCCGATATCAGGAGTAACCGTGCTTCTCGCGATGTTTAAAACGTCAACCAGCACACCAACCGGTGTACCTTTTTCATCCAACGAGCTTGCTGTTGGAGTGAGATTGCCGCCCGGGGCATTAAAATATCCCGGATCAGCAAAATAGCTGTTTGCATCTTTGCCAGTAGTTTGCCAATCTGCCAGGTTCAGATAGGACGTAGTTCCCACCTTTATGAGCTGAACGGTGCCCGGGGTAGCCGGATCGGTGTAGTATATGTTGTTGTTGATGGTATAGGAAGCAACGCTGGTGGGCTCAAAAACTATAACTTGTTTTTCGCCAGTTCCTCCCCTGCTGACCGTAAGGATGTTATTTCGAATATCTAACCCTTGAACATTTGTATTCTGGACGTAAATAGCCCTCGCTGCGCAATTGCAACTAGCCAACGCATCATCTATGGAGAAGGTATTATGGTAAACCTTTATGTGGTCAGAATTGTTAATAAGCAGCCCGTTTTGCGTACCGGTACCACCTACAAAATTATAAACAACATTATTTGATACAACATTCTCGTTTCCTGCAGCTGCATCTGCTGATGCAATTCTGATACCTACTGCAGCCGCTGTGCTTGCCTGGTTAGCTACGAAAGGATCATGGATTACGTTTCTTGTAACTAATGTACCTAAACTAATTCCGTCCATGTTTACGCCCCTGAAATCTGTTACAGTAGTACGGTTGGGCCTGCTGAACTCGTTGCCTTCTATAACAGCATTTACATTCCCGTTAATTGAGATTCCATTCGTGTAGAAATCCCTGACGGTGTTGTTAATTGCCTTGTTACCATGAATCTGTGAAGTTGCGCCATTCGCGGTAACTGATATTCCCGTATGACCACCAACAATGGTGTTACCGGCGATCACGTTGCTATCACATAGACTGGAGCCTGTAGTGGTAGGAGCAGCATTAGCAGCACCGTTAATAACTATACCTGCCCAGTTTGTACCCGTTGATGTGGTATTTACATTAATGAAACAATTACTGATAGTATTATTGTCGGCATCATTCAATATATGGACACCGTACCCAAACTCAGACGCAGTTGATCCCTGAACCTCTAAATTCAAGTTATCAATTGTAACGAAATCGGCACCGTCTAATTTTATAAGTCCCCGTTGGCTAGTGACGGTAGATAAGAAAGTTATCGTAGTGGAATTGCCATTGATAATGATAGGATTGGCAGCAGACATGCCCTGAATTTGCGGAATGATAACTTGTTCTGTGTAGGGGCCGCTTCCTGAAACAACATTAATGTTAACCGGTCCGTTAATGGTGGCACACTTCAACATTTCAATGGCTTCCAGGAAAGATGCATAGTTAGATCCACCTGTGGCCACGCCATCATTGATGGTAATTGTGCCTGAAAAAGGCGATGGGTTTTGAACAAGTAACGGTGTAGAATATACGGGAGTTCCATTATTACAAACAACAGCCGACCGATAGTACCTGCTTATCGTTTGTGTGGTTACCAATTTAGTTACCGATGAAGGACTTCCTAAGTCAATCCAGTTGTCAACACCGTTTAAAGAGTATTGCCACTGATAGGTTTGTAAATCACCGGTGCTATTTCCTGAAAGATCGAGTGTAAAATATTGGCCGGAGCAAATTTGGACCGCCGTGGAAGTTGTAGTTCCTGGTGTAGGCGATGCGTTGCAAGGAGGAAGCGTAAACTCATACGCTCCCGGGTCAGGGTTTGCCGACCTCGTTTGATTGAGAATGTCAGTTGTGATCCATGCTATTGGTGTTGCAAGTGAATTTATGTTAGCATTTGTAGGTTTAGCTAGCGTAGTTGATACAAACATCGGATCCTCTTCAGCACTTAAGGAATCCTGGGTAGATGCCAGCGTCCAGTCAGCCAGTGTAATGTAGTTTGAAGTTCCCCGGCTTGCCACGTTTGCTCCACCCTGCAACCAGAACACGTTATTATTGCTGATTACCGAAGTATTAATTACGCTTGTACTATTAATTGCTATTGCAGTTCTTGCTGCAGTAGAAGTTTGCGTAATAACAAATATATTGTTCTTCACAACTGATCCTGTATTAGCCGATTCTTCTATTATCCCAGATAAGGCGGCTGCAGAATTATTAGCGTGATCCAACACTATTGTATTAAAATAAACCTCTGTGGCACCTCTTATTGCGATAGCTGAATATGCTGTTCCGGTTTCGGCCTTAATATCGCGGATTACGTTGTTATACACCCTGTGCCCGGAGCCTCCAAAAATATAAATGCCCCTGGAGGTTGCCACTGCTGTTTGCTCATGGGTGATAATATTATTAAATACCCTTCCGTTATTATTGTCGCTTTGCGCCAGTTGAATAGCATTTGTTCCACTGCTGCCGGCGTTTTTGGTAATAGTATTGTTTGAAACAACAATTCCATCCGTACCCCTGGTATAGATGCCATTACTGCTATAATCCCGAATGTCGTTTCCGGTAAACTGGATATTTGTGTTAGCAGTACCATAGAAGGCCAAACCGTAACCTCCGCCCATGGTAGCATTATTCATCAAGGTAATATTGTTGAAGTTACCCTGAGTTAAGATTGATGATGCACTACCGGAGCAAACAATCCCGCCGGCCAGCGTACTTGTAATGCCGGTCATATCGGCAGTGCAGTTCCTGATAGTGATATTGTTTGCAGAATTGAAAATATGGATACCCATAAACCCTGTTGTTGTTGGCGAAGTTGTACCCACCATCAAACTATCTATAACTATATACGAGGCGTCGGTAAGCCTTATCAAGTGCCTGGTAGCGTTATCTACAGCAAACTGCAACCTGTTACCATTCCCTTTCAACGTAAATACAGCCCCCGGACCTGCGCCGTTGATAGAATTAATTGTAACCTGCTCATCATATGGTCCCGAATTGACTGCGACTTCCACCGTTACATTTCCTGAGATTCCACAGCCGAGGGCTGAGGCCATATCAGCAAAGCTGGAAAAATTCTTGACTGCGGGATCAAGATTGGTTGGCATCCCCTTATTAATCGTGTAGTTTCCACTGAGTGCTACACATAAATAAATGTTTACCACATTATTTGAACTCTCACCATCAGTTATACCATTTACCGAAAGTATTTCTACAGTAAATAGCCTTGCGAAGTCGAGTTGATATTGCGTGGTGAAACTAAGGTCTATGTTGCTACCTGCAGTAAGATTAAGACCCGTGAAATTTTGTGTAACCGTAGTCGTTCCATCCGTATATTTTAGACTAACACTAGTGATAGTAACCGATTGAGTATTTGCAATGTTGACAACAATTGTTTTCAGACCCGTTGTTGTAGGCAAGGCCGGGGAAACCCAAGAGATAGCTGCATCTAATCCTGCCGCAGTCCATTCGATAGCTCCTGGATCAGGTGCTGCCAATGTTCGGGCATCTCCATTTATATCGGTTGTTACGCCAACATTTGCACCTTTATTCGCCACCAAAGAATTACTCGGAGTGAAGTCAGCTGTAGCAGGATTTAAAAAGATAGGGTCTGCCTCAACAGAATTCAAATCCTGCGATGCATTTGTTTGCCAATCCGTTAAAGTAGTTCGATCTGTTGAACCCTGCAACCCTATATGAGCTGCAGTTCCGGTAACGTAAAAAACATTATTGTTGCTCTCTACCGTGGTTCCTGATGTAACCAATGCTATGGCATGCTTCTTACCCGTGGTACTCCTCGAAATGTAAACCAGGTTATTTTTAAATTCAATACCCGTTGCATTTGTTGTTTGCTGGTACCCCCTGGTAGTTGATGTGCCCGTTGCCGTTACATGATCCAGCACAATTGTATTATGATAAATCCTGGTATAAGGAGATGCCGTTTGAAGTATCCCAACAATGTTTCCTGAACTCTTGATATCGTAAACAAGATTATTGTAAACTTTATTTGCTTCGGCTGCACTGGCAGGTGTAAGGTCATTAATCGTAATGCAATTGGCTGTACTGGAAGCAGTGGGTTGTGCATCAAACAAGCCGAAGATGCGATTTCCATAGATATTAGAAGACACAGTAGCTCCGGTAATATTAATAGCATTTACGGTAGTGGAAGTTGTTCGTGTGTGTCTATACACTTCATTTGAGGCGATTGTGATGTTTTGATTAGCTGCTACCTGGATAGCAGAAGCATAAAATTCAGCGACCCGGTTTTGAATTATTGCATTATTAGCCTGTGTTGGGCCAGCGAATACCACTCCAATGTAGCCGCCGGTAATGTTATTATTTTGAATTGTTATATTATTCAGGCCGTTAGCAGCAGTAGTGTAACTGGTATAGCTACCAGACGCCACAATGCCGGCAGTATTACCCGACGTGCTACTTGTTGTTGAAACATTTATTGAACTGTTTTTAACTGTTATATTATTGCTGCCTTTTGTAAGATGTATACCCCAACCTGTAGTGGCTGTGGCGTTGATAGTAAAACTGTCAATCACTACAAATTGCGCACTGTCCAATATCAACGTACTCCTGCCTGATATTTCTGAAACAGCCGTGTTGTCATGTGTCAGGACTTCTCCATTGCCTTTAAAAGTAACGAGGTTAGCCGCACTTGCTCCTGGAATAAAAGGGATTATAGTTTGACCGGCAAAAGGTCCCGAACCCTGGAGGGCTTCGATGGTTACGTCATCATTTACTCCGCAAGAGGAAAGAAAATCAACAGCGTCTTTAAAAGAATTGAAGTTATTGGCCAATGTTGGTTGGCTTGAATTGATTGTATAGTTTCCGCTTAAAGGGCCGCAAGCTTTTACCTCTATACTAAACTGGTCGTTTTCGGGGAGCTGATCTGCTGCACCATTTGGCATCTGCACAGCCGTTACGATTGAATACTTCCCAAGAACTGAAAAATTGTAAGTTCCAATTGTCACCGGCCCACTTGATGCTCCTGGTGCCAGGCTTCCACTCCAGCTAAAGGGTGCCTGGTTAACACCATTGACGTTCCATGTAATCTGTGCACTGTTGAGTATTTGTGTACCATTATTGTTTATAACCACCTGTATATCCTGGCTGCCAATAGTAGTTACAGCGGTTGGCATGGAAATATTGGTGATGGCGGCATCCAGCATCATAAAGGGGTCTACCTGGAAACCCATATCAGGCCAAACAGTACCCGCATTATTTGAAACCGTTGACTGATAAAACGTAGAATGGTAAATCGCTCTTTGGTTAGGAGCCGCAGGCCCCGTTGAAGACCGGGCATTTGGGCTGGTACTACTAACCGTTTGATAAGCTATTTCGACAATGAGTGTCTTACTGGCGTCATAAGCAAAAGGAACGGATATCGGTAGTTCAACAAAATCACCGGCAGCCGCACCAACGACAATGGTGTACGTTGCGGCGCTAAAAACCGTCGTAAGACCCGTAAAGAAATCATAGTTACTACCGTTGGGGCTGAAAGCAGTTGCGGTAGTTTGCCCTAGCTTTATTGAAAAGTTGGTGTAGTTGCCGGTGGTATTAGCAGCCCACCTAAAATAAACTTTGGAGATGTTGCCATTAGCAGCGCCTGTAAGATCTCCGGGTAAATATAGTTGCTGACTTTTGCGACTGTTCGTATTCAAGAGGTTAGCTGTGGATGAAGTTCCTACGACAGTTTTATACATATTGGGTTGTCCAAAACTCACAAGCCCCATCATAATGGCAGTCGCAACGAATAGTGCCCGAACTCCCGCAAGCCAGGAAGCATTTTCCCTTACGATTTTCTGACAATGGGAGAATAAAGAAGTAGATTTCATTTTCATAATAAGCATTTAAGGGAGTTTACAATCATTGTAAGGATACAATGTTTGCACTTTATGCTGCTCACTCCCACTGTAAAACAGAAATAAATGACCAAAAGCAAGTAACACACTACCTTTTACATGATTAATGATAAATGTCACCTTTGAAATTTCATGAACTTAAGATTAAGGCACCGAAAATTCAGTTTTTAATATGCTGAGATGGTCTTGCGTACTCTTATCATTATTTCGTTCAATACTAGGCTACCTCTCGTATCTTTCAGCAAAACTTTTTTATGAATTTTAGGCTGCCTGCTGTTATTTTTTTATCAGCTGCTTGTGCCTGTAATACCGCACAACAAACCAAATCAGAGATGAAACTTGTGTATCCTGGCGACATCAAACCACCCGTTGCCGAAAAGAAACCCTATGTTAGAACTTTACATGGCGATACGGTAGTAGACAATTACTACTGGATGTACGATTACTTTGGAAAAGGGGCAGACAGTAGTAAAGTAATCGAATATCTGAACGCAGAAAACGCATACCTCGACACCGTTATGTGTGGAACGAAGGAGTTCCAGGTAAAGCTGTTCAAGGAAATGAAAGGCAGGATTAAAGAAAAAGACGAGTCTGTCCCCTACTTCAAAAACGGCTATTACTATTATACCCGCACAGAAGAAGGAAAACAATACTCCAAGTTTTGCAGGAAGAAAGGCAATTTGAACGCCCCTGAAGAAATATTGCTTGACGTAGACAAGATGGCTGAAGGTAAAGCCTATTACTCTGTTACCGGATACAGTGTAAGCGAAGACAATAACCTGCTGGCTTTTGCGGTTGACGAAGTCTCGCGCAGGCAATATACCATCCACATCAAAAATCTTGTGACGGGTGAAGTATTGAAAGATGCAATCAAAAACACCCAGGGTGATGCAACCTGGGCGGCCGACAATAAGACGATTTTCTATACTGCAAAAAACCCCGTTACCCTTCTGTCTGAAAAGATTATGCGCCACACCCTGGGTTCTGATCCGGCCAGGGATGTTACTGTTTACCAGGAAAAAGACAAAAGCAACTACATCGGCGTTAGCAAATCGAAGAACAACAAGTATATTTTAATTTCGTCAGCAGCCACTTTATCCTCAGAAATAAGGTTTCTTGATGCTGCAACTCCTAACGGAAATTTTAGGCTGTTTAGCCCGAGGATGAAAGAAGTAATTTATCAGGCTACCCCACTCGCCGATAGATTCCTGATACTTACCAATCTAAATGCAAAAAACTTTCGGCTGATGGAGTGTCCGCTGGATAAAACTACCAGCGACCATTGGAAAGAAGTGATTCCGCACCGGGCGGATGTATTGTTGGAAGGAGTTGAAGAATTTAGAGACTTTATTGTTTTATCTGAACGGAAAGGTGGGCTTGCGAGGTTACAGGTACGCCCGTTGTCAGGCGGTTCGGAGTATTACATTGACTTTGGTGAACCAGCCTATGCAGCCTACGCCTCTATCAACCCGGAGTACAATACAACCACCTTAAGGTACAACTATACATCGCTTACTACGCCAAATTCGGTATATGATTATAACCTAAAGACGAAAGAGAAAAAACTGATGAAGCAGCAAGAGGTATTGGGTGGCTACGATGCCTCGCAATACCAAACCGAAAGGTTGCAGGCTACGGCCGACGATGGCACCTCTATTCCGATCTCGATTGTTTATAAAAAAGGTTTCAAAAAAGACGGCACTTTCCCTTTGTTATTATATGCCTACGGCTCCTATGGCATTTCAATAGATGCCTCGTTTAGTAGTAGCCGCTTAAGCCTTCTAGACAGGGGGTTTGCTTATGCCATAGCACACATAAGAGGTGGACAGGAAATGGGAAGACAATGGTATGAAGACGGAAAAATGATGAAGAAGAAAAACACCTTCAACGATTTTATTGATGCCGGCGAATTTCTTGTAAAGGAAAAATACACAAGCCCAGAACACTTGTATGCAATGGGTGGAAGCGCGGGAGGTTTACTGATGGGCGCTGTAGCCAATATGGCACCAAAGCTTTGGAATGGTATCGTAGCGCAGGTTCCTTTCGTGGATGTTGTAAATACCATGCTCGATGAAAGTATTCCACTAACCACGAATGAATTTGATGAATGGGGTAATCCGAAAAATAAGGAAGCCTATTTTTATATGAAAAGTTATTCCCCTTACGAAAACATTGAGCGCAAAGAATACCCGCATATGCTTGTCGTAACAGGGTTACACGATAGCCAGGTGCAATACTTTGAGCCTGCAAAATGGGTGGCTAAACTAAGGGAAACAAAAACGGATAATAATCTTCTGTTGCTTAGGACGCAGATGGAGTACGGCCATGGGGGAGCATCGGGACGCTTTGATTACCTGAAGGATGTGGCTTTACAGTACGCTTTCCTTTTTGCGTTGGAAGGCATAAATGAATAACAAAGCGGGCAAATGAGCAGGGGTGTGTTACAGCACCCTTGTTCATTTACCATTCCGTTCAGCCTCTTTTAATATTTTCATTCAGTAAATTATTTCATTTTCGCTCTATACTTGCACCATACTGTTATGAAGAGACTAGCTGTTATAGTGGCATCCCTATTCGTTGCTATGAGTTCCGTTTACGGCCAAAATGCTGGAATATCAGGAACGGTAAAGGACAACTATAGTAAAGACCCACTTGAATATGCCTGTGTCATGCTATTGCGTCAATCCGATTCTGTGCTCCAAAAGTTTTCCAGGGCTGGGAAGGATGGTAATTTTACCTTCCAGGGAGTTTCAAGAGGAAAGTACCTATTTATTATAACCCATCCTACCTATGCAGATTATGTTGACGTTTTGGAGTTGAAAGAAGGGGAAATAAAACAGCTAGACACTGTCCACCTTTTATTAAAAGCCAAACTTCTTGAAGATGTGGTAGTTAGGCAAACGATAGCTGCGATGAGGATGAAAGGCGATACCCTGGAATATACTACTGATAGCTTTTCTGTAAAAAGCGGCGCGACGGTTGAGGACCTGCTAAAGAAATTGCCAGGCATCCAGGTAGATAAGGATGGAAAAATTACAGCTCAGGGGCAGAGAGTTGAGAAAGTATTAATTGACGGCGAAGAGTTTTTTGGCGATGACCCCACCATTGCTACACAAGGGTTACAGGCCGACGCATTGGATAAGGTACAGGTTTTTGATAAAAAAAGTGACCAGGCAGTCTTCACCGGCATCGACGACGGCCAGCTAACTAAAACTTTGAATCTCAAATTAAAAGAAGACAAGAAAAAAGGATATTTCGGGAAAGTGGATGTTGCAGCCGGAAATGATGACAGGTGGAACAACTCCGTTATGGTAAACGTCTTCAAGGCTAAAAGAAAATTTTCTGCTTATGGCATCATGAGTTCTACCGGCAAAACAGGCCTTGACTGGACTGAACGAAACAATTATGGAAGTGGAACAAGCTATGAGTATTCCGAAGACGGTTTCTATTTTTCATCGGGCGATGATATGGACTTTGGCAGTTATTATGGCTCCGGGATACCCAAAAGCTGGACGGGAGGTATCCATTATTCTAATAAGTTCAATGGAGACAAACAAAATATAAATGGCAGTTACCGGTTCAATAAGTTAGTAACCGAAGGTTTAAGCTCTACGCTTACCCAATCAGCTATACCTGGAAACCTCTTCTATACCCGATCTTCAGGGAGAGATTTTTCCAATAAGATCCGACATTCCATGAACGGAACCTATGAATTTAATATTGACAGCTTTACCTCTGTGAAGCTCACAATGAATGGAAATGTTACCGAAAATCAAAACAGCTCTGCTTATTATTCAGAATCATTCAACGAAAAAGGTCAACCATTCAATAACAGCACAAGAACATCCGGCTCGAAAGGTGAGGGAAAAGTTTTTAATAGCAGCCTGCTGGTCAAAAAGCGTTTTAAAAAAGCAGGCAGAACCGCCTCGTTGAATATCGACCAGCAGTTTAACCAGCGCGAAGGTCTAGGCCTCCTGAAGTCGGTGAATAACTTTTATAAAGAAGGTGTAATTGATAGCATTCAGCTAATTGATCAGCAGAAAGTAAACAACCACAGAGCCAATGGCCTGACCGGTAAAATAGCTTACACTGAACCGATTGTAAAAAATCTTTTCGCCGAAATAAACTATTCATTGCGCCTTAGCAGTACCCATTCTGAAAAACTATCGTTTAATGCAGACAATACCGGGAAGTACGCGAATTTTGACACTACGTTCAGCAACAGTTATAATTATGATTTTCTCATCAACGGTGGCGGCCTTTCTATAAAATTCAGCGGAAAAAAAATCACTGCGATGATGGGTTCAGACCTTGCAGAAACCCGGTTTAGGCAGAAAGATAATGTGCATAAGCAGACTTTGTCGCGCAACTTTGTGAACGTTTTTCCCAAAGCAAATTTTGCTTTTAAGTTTAATGCAAACAGTAGAGTGAGCATCAATTATAACGGCAACAGCAGGCAGCCATCAATCACTCAAATTCAACCCGTACGGGACAACAATGATCCTTTAAATATAGCCCAGGGCAACCCCGAACTGGGCCAGGAATTTCGTCACAATTTTTCAGCCAGCTATAACGCGTATAAGGTTTTAAGCCAAAGAGGCATTTACATCAGTGGAAATTTTACAACTACCGATAACGCTATCAGTATGGCTCAAACAATTGACAGCAACCGGGCCAGAACTTATCAATACATCAATGTGAACGGGAACTATAGCTACTCTGTATGGTCGCATTACTCCATGAAGATTAAAGCTATTGATTCAGATATCGGAATAGGTCTTGGAGTATATGGAAGCCGGAATGTTTCCTACATTAATTCACAGCAAAACATTACAAATAACTATAGTCCCAACATCAACTACTCGATCAGCAAACACAAGGAAAAAAAATATGGAATCGGGCTGTGGGGACGATTCTCATACAACACAGCTTCTGCCTCGATTAATAAAACCGCAGAAGCCAATTACTGGACTGCTAACCTTTCTCCCTGGTTGAATATCACGCTCCCGTGGAAAATAGAAATTAATATGGATGCACAAATCGACCTTAGGCAAAAGACCAACGTGTTCGACCAAAATAATAATACCAGCGTTGTAAACGGATCCCTGGGCCGAAAGATTTTAAAGAACGACAAAGGAATAATTAAGCTTGCCTGTTACGATCTTTTCAACCAAAACAGAGGAATAGACCGGTTTATCAATGGCAACACCATCACTCAAAACAATAACCAGGTACTGGCACAATACTTCACACTTAACTTCATTTGGAATTTTTCAAAAACACCTGCAGGAATGGGGCCTTCAGAAGATTGATTATGAAACAAATTATCATCGCCATATCATTCTGTTTTGCAGCGATCACAAGCACTAAAGCCCAGGTACGCTTCATCACTAAGGGCAAAATAGAATACGAAAAAAGGGTAAATCTTCATAATAATATGGACAACAGTTCCTGGAGCGAAATGATGAAGAAGACTACCCCCAAAAGCAGAACTACCTATTTTGATTTGTACTTTAATGAATCAAAGACATTGTATAAGCCCGGAAGGGAGGTAGCGGAAACCCAAAAAGTTAGCCATTGGATCCTTGGTCCAGCGCAGGAAAACGAAGTTTTTACGGATTTAAAAGCATCTCTTTTGACAAGTAAAAAAACCGTTTTTGATGAAACCTATGTTATTAACGATAGTGTCCGGAGCATTCAGTGGCGAATCACCCAGGATACCCGCACTATTGCCGGATTTGAGTGCCGAAAAGCCGTAGGCATTATTATGGATTCGGTTTATGTAATTGCATTTTATACCGATCAAGTTGCTGTTTCCGGGGGCCCCGAGTCGTTCAACAATCTTCCCGGTATGATCCTGGGCCTTGCAATACCTCGCCTGCATACCACATGGTATGCAACCAAACTTGAATTGATAGACCCCAGGGAATCTGATTTTTCGATATCTCCAAAAGGGAAAAAGATTAATAAATTAGAGCTGAGCGAAAAATTACAAGATGCAATGAAAGATTGGGGTAAGGAAGGTAAGCGAAACGTGTGGCAGGTGATGCTCTAAGTGAAACGGTGCAATTATAAGTTGAGTTTTTCTATCGCTAGTTGCGCAGCAATCTGGCTGGCATCTTTTTTATTATAGCCCTTTCCTTTAGCTATTACCTCCCCATCTAATACAGCAGCTATTGTAAAAACTCTACGGCCGCCTTCTAGTTTTTCATCAAGGGTTTCAAACTCCAGCGATTTTCCGTTCTTGCTGGCCCAACCTATTAGCTTATTTTTAAGATTAATGTCAATTTGCTCGAGATCGTCCACAAATAAATAAGGCATTATGATGCGCTTATTTACCCAATTACGGGTATACAAATATCCTTTGTCGAGATAAACAGCACCAACAAGGGCTTCAAGAGTATTGCCGAAAATCTGGCTGCTTTTTAGAGAGTTGTCAAACTTGTTGTACATGGTGAGTTTCTTCAACCCCATCTTTACGGCAATATCGTTCAGCTGCTGGCGATTTACCATCTTGCTGCGCATTTCGGTAAGGAAACCTTCTCCCTTGTACGGATACTTCTTAAAAAGATAATCTGCAATAATTGCACTTAAAACCGCATCGCCCAAATATTCAAGGCGTTCGTTGTTTTCTTCAGGGCTTTCCTTAACACTCCTGTGACTTAATGCTGACTCGTAGAGTAATATCTTACCGGGAGAAACGCCGAGTACGTTTTTCACCTGGTTTTTTAAACTATTCTTATTTCCCTTTAGAAGTTTCTTTAAGAATTGCTGCACAAACTCAAGCTCTGTATTTTTTCACTATCAGCGATGCATTATGGCCGCCAAATCCAAAAGTGTTACTCAAAGCAGCATTAACGGTTCGCTTCTGTGCGTTATTGAATGTGAAGTTGAGCTTAGGGTCAAGATCGGGGTCGTCAGTAAAGTGATTAATCGTTGGCGGAACAATATCATTCACAACGCTAAGAACACAAGCAATAGCTTCTATAACGCCTGCAGCGCCGAGCAAGTGACCTGTCATACTCTTTGTAGAGCTGATGTTAAGGTTGTAGGCATGTTCTGCAAATACGTGTTGAATGGCTTTAACTTCGGCTATATCGCCCAAAGGAGTTGATGTGCCATGTACATTGATATAGTCAATCTCTTCAGGCTTCATGCCCGCATCGTCAAGGGCTTGTATCATCACATTTCTTGCACCTAATCCCTCAGGGTGTGGGGCGGTAATATGATGCGCGTCAGCCGTAGCGCCGGCACCTGCTATTTCGCAGTAAATGCGTGCACCTCTCTTAATAGCATGTTCTAATTCTTCCAACACAAGGATGCCTGATCCCTCACCCATCACAAATCCATCCCTGTCTTTATCGAAGGGGCGACTTGCGGTTTTAGGATCATCGTTCCTTTCACTTAATGCTTTCATTGCATTGAAACCGCCAACACCTGCTTCACTGATTACACTTTCACTTCCGCCGGCAAGAATAATGTCTGCTTTACCCAGTCTAATCAGGTTGAAAGCGTCCATCATGGCATGGGTTGATGAAGCGCAGGCAGATACAACTGCAAAGTTGGGTCCCCTAAGGTTGTGCCTCATGGAAATTTGACCTGCAGCAATATCCAGAATCATTTTCGGGATGAAAAACGGATTAAAACGTGGCGTACCATCGCCCCTTGCAAAGTCAGTTACTTCGTGCTGAAATGTGATTAGCCCGCCGATACCGCTGGAGAAAATTACTCCAATACGGTCCGGGTTCATTGTAGCTTTATCTATGCCGGCATCCAGCATCGCCATATCGCTTGTGACTAAAGCTGATTGCGTAAAACGATCAATTTTCCGGGCCTCTTTTCTGTCAAGATATTGGGTAGCATCAAAGTCCTTTAATTCGCAGGCAAACTTTGTTTTGAATTTGCTGCAATCAAATTGTTTGATGAAATCAGCACCAGACACCCCGTTGATTAGGCCTTGCCAGTATTCATCCTTATTGTTGCCTATAGGGGTAAGTGCGCCAATTCCAGTTACTACTACTCTTTTTAACTCCATAAATTCGGTACCCTTCAATTAAAATTTATAATCCGCCTAAAGCTAGCTTTTCAGCTATCTGTAAGCGGATTGAATATAGCAAGAAAGCTTGATTTTCTTACTTAGCATGTTCCTCTAAATAAGCAACAGCTTGACCAACAGTTGTGATAGTTTCAGCTTGCTCGTCAGGGATGGAAATATTGAACTCTTTTTCGAACTCCATTATTAATTCAACGGTGTCAAGCGAATCAGCACCCAGGTCATTGGTAAACGATGCTTCGTTAGTAACCTCTGCCTCGTCTACACCAAGTTTGTCAACAATGATTTTCTTTACTCTTGTTGCAATGTCTGACATTTTGTAAAAGTTTTGTTACAGGCGCAAAAATAGAGATTTTGGCAATTGGCCAAATAAATGTTTTAAGTACTATCATATTATGAAAACTGCTGCGAATTGAGGCAGCACAAGCATTTGAGAAGATGTTGCTGATTTGTGGTACCAAAAAGCGGTTGCCAGACGATGTTAAAATCGACTAACCGGACACTAAACAGCGAAGAACTTAGTGTACATACCACTGGTTTTTGTTGGCCATCATTACTCTTGAAATGAAAAAGCCGGCAGTTTGCCGGCTTCAGAAAGAGGTATGAGTTTAAATCAATCTACAAGTTTAGAATAATCGTCTGCACTCATTAACTTATCAACATCTCCCGGATTTGTAACTTTTAGTTTCACCATCCATCCTTGCCCATAAGGGTCTGAGTTCACCAGGTCAGGGCTTTTTTCCAATGCAGGGTTTACCTCCATTATTGTACCTGCCACCGGCAAAAACAAGTCGCTTACAGTTTTTACGGCTTCAACGGTTCCAAACACTTCTTCCGCATTCATTGACTTGCCTACAGTGGTAACATCTACAAAAACTATATCGCCGAGCTCATGCTGGGCAAAATCTGTAACACCGATAAGCGCTGTATCACCGTCGACCATTTTTATCCACTCGTGATCTTTTGTGTATTTGAGTTCTGCTGGAAAGTTCATAAAAGGCGTTGTTTATATTAGGTAAAGAAATAGAATATTTTAATGTGAGCGACAAAGATGTGTAACATCCGGCAATCATTCGCTGATAATTCTCATTTTCATTCGTACATCTTCGGTAGGCCTATCGCTTGCACCCTTACTTACGGCTGCAATTTTATCTATCACCTCAAGCCCTTTTATTACTTCCCCAAAAACCGTATAGTTTTGATCAAGAAAAGGTGTGCCCCCCTGTTGCCGGTAGTTTGCACGCTGCTGGGGCGTGTAAGTAAATGCAGGGTTTGTACTTCTTGCGGTACACTCCATCTTGTTGAGATCTATGTCAGTATAAGATTTTCCCTGTACGATGTAAAACTGGCAATTGCTGCTTGCCCGTTCAGGGTTGTTATCTCTTGCTGCAGCAAGTGCGCCTTTTTTATGCACATAATAAGGCCTAAATTCAGCAGGTATTCTCTCGCCAGGCGCCGAACCGTTTCCCAGCATCTGGCCGGGTTCAGCGTTTTTACTTGCGGGGTCGCCTCCCTGTATCATAAAACCCTGGATAACCCTGTGAAAGAGCAGGCTATCATAAAATCCTTCCCTCACGAGTTTTAGAAAATTAGCTTTATGTAGAGGCGTTGAATCATAAAGCATCACGTGCATGATACCAAAGTCGGTGGTAATTTCCACTATCGTTTTCTTTCCGACTACTGGCTTTACTGTTCGCGCTGCAGCAGGTGCAGGCTTCTTGCCAGCCACTGGTGGTTTCTTAACCTGGGCAGAAACCGTTTGCATTGCACAACACAGTGCCAGGACTGCAGTAATTTTTCGATACATCATTTTCCTAATTAAAACTGGTTTTGCTCAAAGTAAAGCAAGATATGATCTTTCAGAAAATTTTCCTGTTCGGGCAATGCAAGGTCTGGCAAGGCTTTCAATTGTTTGAAATGCGGCCATCCCTCTGCATCGGTTCCACTCAACTCGTAGTAGCCACTCGCCATCAAAACGGTACAAACCGCCACGTGCATTAAGTCCTGTTTCTGCTCCTTGGAAATGTTTTCTCTTAAGAAACCTGTTTCCTGTAAGCCTATCAGGAAGAAAATACTTTCCATATCAGGCTTTTTGCCGAACCTTTCTACCAGTTTAGCCTCAAGGGTCCACCATCTCTGCTGTAAATCGTCGTTTATAAACATCGTCAAAAATAAGATGGCTGCTAAGTTATCTTTGCCGAAACTTATTAAATAGATGTTACAGCTGAGCTTTTTGCGCAATAATGTTCAACTTGTAAAGGAGCGCCTTTCAGTTAAAAATTTCCGGAATACTAACCTTGTAGATGAAATAATCCTTATTGATGACGAGCGCAGAAACTTGCAGGCTGACTTTGATAACACCCAGGCAAAAATCAACGCTGCTTCCAGGGATATCGGCAAATTGATGGCACAGGGAAAAAAAGAAGAAGCGGAGCAGCTGAAAGCAGAAGTGCCTGCCTTGAAAGCAAAGGTAGAACCTCTGAAAGAGCAGATGAGTCAACTGGAGAAACGTTTGCAGGACGCTCTTGTACAACTGCCCAATCTGCCCTATACTAAGGTTCCATTAGGCAAAACGCCCGAAGAAAATGAAGTGGTTAGGGAAGGTGGGGTTAAACCTTCATTTCCTTTTGAACCCGAACCGCATTGGGATCTTACCAAGAAGTATAAACTCATTGATTTTGAACTTGGAAATAAAATAACTGGAAGTGGATTCCCGGTTTTTACCGGGCAGGGTGCAAGACTACAGCGTAGCCTGATTCAATATTTTCTTGATTTCAATACTTCAGCCGGCTACTACGAATATCTACCCCCATATATGGTAAATGCGGACAGCGCCTATGCTACCGGCCAGCTCCCCGATAAGGAAGGGCAAATGTACCATGTAACAGAGGACGATTTCTACCTGATACCCACCGCTGAAGTGCCTGTAACAAACGTATATAGAGATGTAATTTTGAAAGAAGAAGAATTGCCTGTTAAAATGACTGCCTATTCGCCCTGTTTCAGGCGCGAAGCAGGCAGCTATGGCAAAGACGTTCGCGGACTAAACCGCCTTCATCAATTTGAAAAGGTGGAAATAATACAGATCGTTAATCCCGCCAATAGCTACGACGTACTTGAGCAAATGGTTGAACACGTTGAAAAACTTGTGCAAAGCCTACAATTGCCTTACCGCATACTCAGGCTTTGCGGCGGCGACATGGGTTTTACCAGCGCTATGACGTATGATTTTGAAGTTTATAGTGGTGCTCAACATAGATGGCTAGAGGTAAGTAGCGTGAGCAACTTTGAAAACTTCCAGACTAACCGAATGAAATGCAGGTATAAGGATGCAAAGGGAAAGATACAGCTTACCCATAGCTTGAATGGTAGTAGCCTGGCCTTACCCCGTATTATGGCTGCATTGCTCGAAAACAATCAGCAGGAAAAAGGTATCCGGCTGCCAGAGGTGCTCTGGAAATATTTTGGCAGAGAAAGCATAGTTTAATATCCCAATTGCAACCAGCTGGTTATAGGAGCGGGGTATTGTTACAACTTGCCGCAAAAAACTGTTTACCGTCTACGGAAGATAAAAAGCCTCCTTATTTGCGGCTATAGTTAGGGGCTTCCTTAGTTATCTCCACATCATGCGCATGGCTCTCGCGCATGCCGGCATTCGTTATCTTGACAAATACAGCTTTTTGAAGTGCATTTATATCTTTCGCTCCGCAATAACCCATGCCGGCTCTTAGCCCTCCAACGTATTGGGCCACGACTTCATGTAAGTGGCCTTTGTAAGCAACCCTTCCTTCTATGCCTTCAGGAACTAGTTTCTTTATGTCATCCTCCACGTCCTGGAAGTATCGATCGCTGCTACCTTCAGACATAGCTCCAATACTACCCATTCCCCTGTATTGTTTAAACTTTCTGCCTTCATAAATAATGGTTTCACCAGGGCTTTCCTCCACACCGGCAAAAACGCTTCCCATCATCACCACATTTGCACCGGCAGCCAGGGCTTTCACCATATCGCCCGTATAACGTATGCCCCCGTCAGCTATCAATGGGGTACCGGTTGCCTTTAATGCATTGGCGGCCTCCATTACAGCGGTTAGCTGGGGTACACCCGCACCTGCAACGATCCTTGTAGTACAAATAGACCCCGGACCAATACCAACTTTTACAGCATCAGCCCCAGCTTCGGCTAAAGCTTTCGCACCTGCAGCGGTACCTATATTTCCGGCAATCACGTCCAGCTTTTTAAAGTTCTTTTTAAGTTGCTTCAAAGCTGTTATTACTCCCTTGCTATGACCGTGGGCACTATCGAGTGTAACCACATCTACACCCACATTGTTAAGTGCGTCCGCCCTTTCCAGCAAATCTTTTGTTATCCCCAAAGCCGCTCCTACACGCAAGCGCCCAAAACCGTCTTTTACAGCGTATGGAAAATTCCGTATTTGCAGAATATCCCTATACGTTACGAGTCCAATCAGTTTTCCCTGCCTGCTTACGACAGGCAACTTTTCTATTTTGTAACGGCGAAGAATATTTTCGGCCTTCTTCATGTCGGTGCCTTCGGGTGCGGTAATGAGATTTTCTTTCGTCATTACTTCGATAATCTTCCTGGTTTTATCTGTTTCGAACCGCAAGTCCCTGTTTGTCAGAATTCCTACTAATTTCTTCTGACTATCAACAACAGGTATTCCCCCTATTTTATTTTCCTTCATTAGCCTAAGCGCATCACCTATGGTTGCCGTTTCAGGTAGCGTAATTGGATCTATTATCAGCCCACTTTCACTCCGTTTTACCCTTCGTACCTGTTCTGCCTGCCTTTCTATACTCATGTTTTTATGTAGTATTCCTAATCCGCCCTCGCGTGCAAGAGCAATTGCCAATTGGGCCTCTGTAACAGTATCCATTGCCGCCGAAAGCATAGGTACATTGAGAACGATTGACTTAGTAAGGCGAGAACTAATATTTACCTCCCGGGGTAAAACCTGGCTGAACGCAGGCATTAGCAGTACATCGTCGAATGTTAAACCTTCACCAAAGAATCGGGTAGAAGATTTCCGGGTAGAAGTGGTAGTAGAAATTGTTGCCATGTGCAAAACTAAGAAGACCAACGAAAGCAGCAAACCCATTTTAAGAAATGGGAGCAATAAGCGTTTTTTGTACATTTACGGCCGGGCGGCTTAACCTTACAAATCTTCAATACAGTCCGCTTGCCTTTATGAAATGTTTGCTTGCATTGATATTTATTTTTTCCGCGAGTGGCAGTTGGGGCCAGGCAAACGAAATTTACCACCTGGCATTTAGCGATGCCAGCAATTTCGAGTTTACAAATAAACTAGGGCACAAAAAGCCGCAAAAGCTTTACATAGTTGATACAACTATTGCGTGGAGTCCTCATCGTTTCAATAAAAACGGTTTCAGCGATAATGAAACCCCGGGCAGTGGTACCCGCCCTAATGATAGCCTTTACCTTTTTAAAGACTCTCTCCTAAACCTCCTTTTGAGCGAAACCGTCATAAAAGAACTGGGTGAACAAAGTTTGAAGCTAAAATCCGGCAAAATCAGACTCAAAGGAGATAATTATACCACCACATCGAGGGTAAAAAATATAAAGGGGTTCTATTTTGCGGCAACCAAGCCCATTGTTAGCACAGATAAACGGTATGCATTTATTGATATCGTAGCTTTCTATCGCATGAACAGTTACCAGGAAAACGAAGATGCCTGCTTTGGAAAAGCATGTATTGTTTTCCAAAAACAAGAAGACAACACCTGGAAAAAACTGACACTAATTAATAACATCACCCTTTAACTAATTTTCTCCGTAAATGCGCTGCACGCTTGCTTTCAGGTTTTTTACGTCACCTGCGGTTTGTGTTCTATTTTAGCTCCAAAACCTGCTTTATGAAATGAATGAACGAGAACGGCTAAAAACGCTTTATGCCCTGGAAATATTGGACAGCTCAGTTGAAGACTCGGAGTTTGACGATATAGTAAAACTCGCTTCAAGGATAACCAATGCTCCAATGAGCCTCATTACGCTTGTAGATGAACACAGGCAATGGTTTAAAGCAAAGGTGGGCGTGGGAGATACTGAAACTGCGAGGGAGCATTCTTTTTGCAGCGAGGGCATAAAACACGACACTGATTTCTTCGAAGTCAAAAATGCGCTTGAAGACGAACGATTTAGTAGCAATCCTTATGTGATAGGTGACCCTAACGTAAGATATTATGGGGGTGTTCCGCTTGTGTATAACGATCAAAAGCTAGGTATGTTATGCGTCATCAATCCTGCATCAGGGTTAACAGACGAACAGGTGCAAATGCTGAAGCTTTTACGAGACCACGTTATAAAGCTTTTCGACCTGCGCTTAAAGAACAAGTACCTGTTAATGCAGCACGCAGAGTACGAAGAATCGGAAGAAGTTCTCAAGAAAATGATGGGCGTTATTTCACACGACATGAGAACGCCTTTCGTAAATGTAACCCAGTTGATTGATGCATTGGAGGATGACCTGATTTCGGATAAAGAATTCAGAGGCTTTACAACAGAGTTAAAACAGTCGGCTTCTTCAGGCCTTTCGCTATTGGAGGAATTGCTTAACTGGAGTAAAACCATGCTAAGTAAAGAACCTGCAAAACCTGAATTTATTAACCTAAAGGCACTGGTAGAAACCGTAGCCGGGCAAATACAAAGCAACCTAACTGCGAAGGGAAACCAGTTGAAGATTAGTGTGCCGGAGATTGCTGTTCTAAGCCACCGGGGTGTCGTATCATTTGTAGTCAGAAACCTGCTCGTCAACGCAAATAAATTTACAGCAAAAGGCTCTATTACTATTGAAGCGGTAGAGAATGCCGATGAAATTGGCCTTTCAATAACCGATTCGGGTACAGGCATGCCAGCAAACACTGTTGAAGCGCTAAACACAGGCAAAGTTGTATGCTCCATCAAGGGAACGGCAAATGAAAGGGGATCCGGATTTGGTCTTGTTCTGGTAAGAGACTATCTCGCTTTAATTAAAGGAACATTGCACATAAAGAGCACAGAAGGTAAAGGATCGTGCTTTAAAATAAACTTACCCAAGGAAGGATTGTCTTCAGTTTAAAAAATGCGCCAATAATGAAAGTGTTGATAGTAGAAGATCAAAGTTTATTGCTGCACACCATCTCGCTAAAACTGAAGAAAGAGGGTTACGAGGTAATTGGCTGTTCGGATGGAAAAGAGGCGTTAGACCAATTTAAGTTGCAACATCCTGACGTTGTTATCACTGATGTAATGTTGCCTTTCATTAGCGGTTTGGAGCTTATTGAACATATTAGAAAACTCGAAAAAAAGAAGACCATAGCGATCGCACTATCCGCAATGGGACAAGAAGCCGCAGTGCAGGAAGCATTTAGGTTAGGTGCTGACGATTACATTATCAAACCTTTTAGCCTGAAGGAGTTGGTTTTAAGAATAAAAAGGCTGTGCCAGCAAACGTAGAAACCGGTCATTATGCTTTTGCAGGCAAATCCTTTGGAAAATATAATAACTTATGAAGGCTTGATGCTGGCAATTCAGGTGCTTGCCATACTGCTGATTATTGGTATATTCTTCATCTACAGGCGGCTTTTTATAAAGCACGACCGTTACTTTACACGGAAAAAAGTAAGAAAAAACCTTGAACTATGGATCAGCCGGGCCATTGTAATGGAAGATGATGATGAAAATGAACAATTAATCATTCCAGCTAAATTTCGAAAGAAACTCAGGAACCCTGAAATCAGGTCTTTCGCCATCGATATTTTACTCGCCAGCAAAAGAGAACTTAAAGGATTAGCAGGTAATAACATCGTAAGTATTTATGAACAGCTTGGATTAAAAGAGGATAGTATTGAACGCTTCAACAGCTCCGTGTGGTATAAGAAAGCCCGTGGCATACAGGAGCTCTATGTTATGGACCAGGCAGATATGCTCACCAAGATATATAAGCATACTAACAATCCTAACGAACTTATAAGAACTGAAGCTCAGACAGCCATCATCAACTTCTCAGGTTTTGATGGGCTTAGGTTCCTTGACATCACTTCTCTTCCCATCAGCGAATGGCAACAAATTAATATGCTTGAACAGCTAAAACGGCTGGAGCTTACAATGCTTCCAGGTTTATCTAACTGGCTGCGATCCAAAAACGATTACGTGGTCATGTTTGCATTAAAACTTACCGAAGTTTTTCAACAACACCACGCTTTCGAGGATGTGCTTGCATGCCTGAGTCATGTAAACCCTAAAGTACGGTATCATGCAATCAATGCGGTAAGGGTACTTGCTGATGATGATGCTTCGGCCTTATTGCTTCAAATGTTTCACGCAGAAACTTATGTAAACAAGCATGCTATTTTAAGGGCAATTGGCGAGATGGGAGATACTGAAGCTGCGGATTTTTTATTAACGCTCATTCAAACCTGTTCTTCAATCGATCTGCAGTTGCACGCTGCCAACGCCTTATGTAGAAG
>JAEZDR010000103.1 GCA_023433265.1 Bacteroidota bacterium
CTGCAATACAGCACCGACGGTGTAAATTTCACAAACTTTGGTTCGCCATATGATATTTCAGGAACTACATTTTCAGGTACTACTTTTAAACCAGAAGTAGAAGACACCTTCGATTTATCGGCAATTACATCACTTAATAACGCGCCTACAGTTTATTTTAGGGTAGCTGTTGCTCCCGGTAGTACTGCAATCAATGGCAGTGCCATAGCCACAGGCGGCACTGGCCGTATAGACGATTTTACTGTACTGGCATCAACTGTACTTCCTATTAGAGTTGCAAGCTTCAACGCTACTCTTGCTGCTGAAGGTGTAAATGTTTCCTGGAACACTGCTTCGGAAGTGAATGCTGCAAGCTTTACGATTGAAAGAAGCTTTGACGGTAAAAACTTTGAAGCTGTTGGACAGGTAGAAGCTAAGAACACAGCAGCTTCTTACAATTATTATGATGTTGTTTCTGTAAAAGGAACTGTTTATTACAGGCTGAAGATGGTAGACAAGGACGGCAGCTTTACTTACAGCCTTGTTGCAAGCGTAAGCAACAAATCATCTGTAGGCATCAGCGCCTTCCCTAACCCAACTACCGACAGGTTGGTACTTAACTACACGAAAGCCGAAAAAGGCGCTGTGGTAGAAATCTTCACTCTTGCCGGTGAGCGCGTTAGCAGGCAGGCAATTGCTGCGGGTTCTGTTCAAACTGAGCTGAATGTATCTAACCTAGCCAAGGGCACTTATTTGCTTATCATGCAAAATGGCAGCGAAAGAACCACTACAAAGGTTGTGAAGCTGTAAGGCGTTCTTTTTGTCAACATATAAAATTAAACTGCCAATCGTATTGATTGGCAGTTTAATTTTATACCCCAAACAAGTAAACCAGTGCATATGAGAAAATTTGACTTAAGAAAAATAGCGGGATTTGCTTTAGCGATTCTCCTTGCAAGCGTTTCTTCCACAGCCTATAGCCAGACTTTATTGGCGCAATGGAGATTTGAGACAACCGACTTTCCGGCCACCCCGTCGCAAACACCCGTACTTTCGACCGGTTCTGTGCTTGCGGACACAGGAGCTAATGTGAGTACCTCTTCCTTTACAGCCTTCCACAGCAGTGCGAGCACGGTTTGGAGCACACCTGTGGGCAATGGTTCCGGCAACTCGCTTAGCTCGAACAACTGGGCGCCCGGCGACTATTATCAATTCCAGGTAAGCACACTCGGATACGGAGGTATTGGAATTGCCTGGGGCCAAACAGGCAGCAATACAGGCCCTCAAACCTGGAAGGTTCAGTACAGCATTGACGGTACCAACTTTGTTGATGTACCCGTTGTGTATCCTGGTGCCACGTACACGGTTACGAATGAAACCTGGTCTGCAACTACCGCCAACCCCCTCAGCGTAAAAACCACAGACGTAACAACCCTTCCTGTTTTGTTTAACCAGCCGATGGTTTACTTCAGGCTGGTGGTAGCCCCCGGCAGCACGGCAATTAACGGAGGGGCTATTGGCACCGGTGGCACCGCACGTATTGACGACTTTTCAATCGGAGCTATGGTGGTGTTCCCAGTAAAACTAACCAGCTTTACCGCAACGCCAGGCGAACAGGGAATAACACTTAACTGGAACACGGCAGTAGAGGAAAACGCTCATAGTTTTGTTATTGAACGAAGCACTGATGGCAAAGACTTCAGCAAAATAGCAGAAGTGGAAGCCAGCAATCATTCTTCGGGCAGTTCCTACACTTACCAGGATGCAACAGCTAAGACGGGCACCTTATACTATCGTCTCAAAATGACTGATAAAGACGGGAGCTTTACCTACAGTAATGTTGCTATGGTAAATCTGCAGTTTAAAGGTGGAATTAAGGTGTATCCTAACCCCGTGGCCGACAAGCTGACAATCAATTATGAGAAAGCAGAAAAAGGTGCCAGTGTAGAAATAATGAGCTTAAACGGAACACGCCTCGTTTCGCAGCCATTGGCTATCGGAACGGCAGAAGCCGAACTTAATCTTTCTCATTTACCAAAAGGTACCTATATAGTTGTTATAGTGAACGGAAACCAAACGTATAAACAAAAACTGGTGAAATTATAGGCCGGGAAAATTGAACTGAGGAGCCGCAATAGCATGCGGCTCTTTTTTTATTAGACTGTAACAACCACTTTGCCGATGGTTTTTCCTGATTGAAAAAGATGAATAGCGTCGCGCATTTGGTCGAATTGAAACACCTGCCCCACGTGTTGTGGTGGCAATTGTAACTTGAACAGCTTTTGCAGGATGCCTAACATAAGATCGGTTTGTTCGTAGAGAAATATCAGGTTAAAACCCATGAGGCTTTTGTTTTGGCTGGGCAGCCGTAAAGGATCCACCTTAGGCCTTTGCAGGAATCTCCATAAGAGTTTAGGATAATCGGGTGCCGGTGAATGGCTTGTGAAGCTCGCACTTCCATAGGCTACTAATCTTCCCATTGGCGCCAGTGCATCCCAACTGTGCCGGAATATGCTGCCGCCTATACATTCCAATACCAGCATCAACGGTCTGCCACCGAGAGCTTCCCGGAGCTGGTTTGCGAAATTTTTATTCCTTACGAAGACTGCATCATAACCTTCCTGCTGCAATAGTTCCACCTTATTTTCAGAACCTACAGTGCCTATCGTAAAGGCATTGAACTTCTTAGCGATGCGATTAGCAAGAATACCTACCCCTCCTGCTGCGCTATGGATTAGCACGGCCATGCCCGGTTGTAGATTTCCGAGTTCCAATAGGGCGTAATAGGCAGTTAAGCCCTGTACAAGAAAGGCCGCACCCTCCTGGAATGTCCAGCCTGTTGGAAGCGGGATTACATAATGATGGTGAAGGTTGATATGCGTAGCATAGGCCCCAAACTTTGTAACTCCCATTACATGGTCGCCTGTTTTTACTGATGAAACGTCATTTCCTACAGCGACAACAACACCCGAGAATTCTAACCCCGGCACAAAGCTTCCTTTAGGCGTAGCCTTATAAAGGCCTTGCATGGCGAAGATGTCGGCAAAATTGAGCCCGATTGCCCGCACTGCAACAGTTACCTCGAAAGCTGCCGGTGGAGGCAACTGTTCGGTAATTAATTTCAGGTTGTTGATGGAACCCGCGGAAGGCATTCGATAACACTGACGTTGGAGCATGCAGCGAAAATAGGCATCCCGTTCCTGAATACATTTTTAAGGAGAAGCAAGACCCGGATAGTATTTAACAGCACTTTGAGCCGAAAGCAACAAAAGAAGCCCGAAACCTGTCTACCTTGTATCAAGATTGGTTTATTTATGAGATACTATCTTACAGCAGCTATTATTGGCATCAGCTTTATTATTGCGCTTTGGTTTGCAGCCAATGCAATTAAGTATAGGGCTACAACAGCGGAAGTGATTAACGTAACCGGGAGTGCAGAGAAAGACTTTGTAAGCGACCTGATAGTTTGGAACGGCTCTTTTTCGCGCAAGACGATGGACCTGAAATCGGCTTATGCAATGCTGAAGGAAGATGAACGGAAGATACGTTCGTACCTAGTGTCAAAAAATATCAAAGAAAGCGAAGTGGTCTTTTCATCGGTTGAGATCCGGAAGGAGTTTGACTACAATTACGATCAACAAGGCAGGCAGACAGGTTCGGTATTTACAGGCTTCAATCTTTCGCAGCAAGTAAAGGTTGAATCTGTGGATGTTGACAAGGTGGAAGTGCTGTCAAGGGAAATAACCCAACTGATAGAAGCCGGCATTGAATTTAACTCGCAGCCCCCATCCTACTATTTTACAAAGCTAAGCGAGCTTAAGATTGACCTATTGTCCAAAGCAAGCGCCGATGCAACAACAAGGGCCACCTCAATAGCAAAAAATGCTAATAGCAGTCTTGGCGACTTACGCAAAGCGAGCATGGGGGTATTCCAGATAACCGGCCGGAACAGTAATGAAGATTATAGCTACGGCGGGGCCTTCAATACCACAAGTAAGCTGAAAACAGCAACCATCACGGTGAAAATGGAGTATGCAGTAGACTAGCGAGCTGCTGTTACCAGCAATAGGATTGACAACCCAATAAAAACCAGGGACAAAACAGGATAGGTTTTCCAGTGTTTAGCAGCGAGCAAAAGCTGGGATCCCGAAATCAATGGAACGATAACAATCAGCGCCAGCATGGGCAGAGCAAGTATTTCATATACGGCTCCAACCACTGCATGCTGATAAACATCTTTGACCACAAATAAAAACAAGGAGTAAAATAACAAAGGAAGCATGGCTACAACCGTAACGATGCGCAATAGTTTTAGCTCTACAAGCTCGCGAAGAAATGGTTTTGATGGCACGACCTACTAAAGTTACAGATTTCCGGGGCGAAGTATGTTTTTCGTATAAGTTCCATAAAAACAAAATGCCCTGGCAAAACTACCAAGGCATTTATTGTGGTTAGCAAAATCAACTGAATGACATTGTTTCACCAAAGGTTTTTCTCTCTCACACCAACCGTTCCACACCATGTTTCATCTCTCTCACAAATCCTTCCTCACAACCCTTCTCACATCACTCTTCACCATTCACTCTCACATTTCCATTCATCACATTTCCAGTCTCCACATCCACTCTTCACTTCAACATTCATCAAACCCTCTATTCTATCTTCACCCTATCGCTCTTCTATGTATCTAATATAAAATACTGTGCCAAAGCCACAAACTAGTAACAAGCAACTGATAAACAGTAGTTTACCAAACCTGGCGATTTACGTCCCAGGCTTCAAATTCCTGTGCTACTGCCGTTAAGAAAGAAGCGCCCAAACTACCATCAACAATACGATGATCGTAACTCATTGATAAGTACATCATGTGGCGGATGCCGATGGTATCGCCCTGCGGTGTTTCAATAACAACCGGCCTTTTCTTAATAGCACCCACGGCCATAATAGCAACCTGCGGTTGGTTGATAATTGGCGTGCCCATGAGGCTGCCGAATGTACCAACGTTAGTAAGTGTAAAGGTTCCGCCTTGCGTATCGTCGGGCCTCAGCCTGTTGTTACGGGCATTGTCAGCCATCGTGTTTACCTGTTTGCTCAGGCCCACAAGATTCAGATAGTCGGCGTTACGTATTACCGGAACAATCAGGTTGCCGGTTGGCAGCGCTGTAGCCATTCCGATATTGATGTCGCGCTTGATGATGATCTTATCTCCGTCCAAGGAACTGTTGATAAGCGGGAAGCGCTTAATTGCCCTTACAAGACAATCGATAAAGATGGGTGTAAAAGTGATGCGGGTGCCTTCGCGCTTCTCGAAATCCTTTTTCACCTTTTCTCTCCAAAGCACGATATTGGTAACGTCGGCTTCAGAAAAGCTGGTTACATGCGGGCTTGTATGCTTGCTATCTACCATGTGCTTGGCAATCAGCTTACGCATACGATCCATTTCAACAATCTCAACATTGCCACCATAATTTGTTTCCGTAGATGGTGCGGACGACTGCGGCGCCGATGCCGACACTGCCGCAGGTTGTGCCGCTTGTTGCGGTGCTGCCTGCTGTGGAGATTGCTGTTGCTGCGCAGGAGCCTGGCTTGCGGCAGGAGCGCCTGTTTTACCCGCTTTCCTGTCTGCAACATATTGCAGAATATCTTTCTTGCTCACCCTACCCTCTGCACCTGTTCCGGGAATATTCTCCAGTTCTGACATGGAGATGCCTTCGCTGTTAGCTATGTTTAGAACAAGCGGGGAGTAAAACCTTGCACCGCCTGAAGCAGGCGCTGCAGCTTGCTGCTGCGGTTGGGGAGTGTACGGAACTTCGTTTGCCGGAACCTGTGGCTCTGGTGCTGAGGCTGCTGAAGCAGACGGAGCCGCAGGTGTGGTGGTGTGCACTCCATTGGTTTCAATCCTGGCTATGATACTGCCAATTGGCACTACATCGTTCTCTTTGTACAATATTTCCGTTATAACGCCGGAAGCAGTTGATGGAACCTCGCTATCCACCTTATCCGTTGCTATATCAAGAACTGTTTCGTCCTGATTTACTTTATCTCCGGGTTTCTTATGCCACTTTAAAACGGTGGCTTCCATAATACTTTCGCCCAATTTTGGCATTACCAGGTCTACGAGTGCCATACAGTGTGATGTTTAATTTAATAAGAAGCAGTGGGTTACACTGTGCAAAAAACAAGGTGGCAAAAGTACAGCTTAATAGCCAAACCTGCTAACCGTTATTGAGGATGAACAGGCGCAACATGTTAATGGCATTCATAGCCGTTAGCTCTATGTTTTTCCGCCTGTTATGACGAAAGAAGAACCTTTTGCTTTCTACCGGGCCGTTCTTTTTACCAACAGCAATAAAGGTGGTTCCCACCTCCTCTTTTTCGTCACCGGCATCCGGACCCATCAAACCCGTTACAGCGAGGGCATAGCCTGTATTCATTACCTTAAACATTCCCTGCACCATCTGCCTGCTCACTTCTTCATTTACAGCGCCTTCCCTATCCAGCAAGTCGCCATCAACCCCGAGTACATCTCTTTTTATCCTTGTATCGTAACAGACGACACTGCCTGTAAAAAACGATGATGATTTTGGATTGGCCGTAAGCAGATGGGCGATATAACCACCGGTACAGCTTTCCGCCGTTGACAGCGTTTCCTTTTTGTCAGTCAGTAGCCTGCCCAGGACCGTTTCCAGGCTAATATCTTCATCGGTAACCAGGTAACTATTTACCTCTTGTTTCAACAGGCGGAACTGTTCATCAAGCTGATGCTCTAATGCTTCCCTGTTTTCACCGCTCCCCGACAACCTCAGCCGTATGATGCCGTAGTTGGGGAGGTAAGCCAGTTTAATGTTAGCAGGTAGATTCGATTCAAAGTTGTTGATCTGTTCGCTTAAAAATGATTCACCGATACCCGATAACATCATTGTACGGTGGGCAATGTAGAACCCCGTGTACATTGATTGCAGCCTTGGCAGCACCTCATGTTCCATGATGCCCTCCATTTCGTAAGGAACACCGGGAAGACTGGCCAATATGGCGTCACCTTTTTTGAACCACATACCCGGGGCAGTGCCTCGCGGGTTTAGCAGCACTTCGCATATGTCAGGAACTTCCGCCTGCTTCAGGTTTGAGTTGATGAGCGGTTTGTTCAGCTTACTAAATATTTTCTTTACATTTTCCAGGGCGGCTTCATTGGTTACAAGTTTACCTCCAAAGTAGTCGCAAAGCAGCGGCTTGGTAATGTCGTCGGCAGTGGGGCCTAAACCACCGGTGAGGATAACAACCTGTGCAAATGCGAAAGCGTCATCAATGGCCTCGCGGATTGCGTTTGCGTCGTCTGCCACGGCCACTCTGCGTAGCACCTGTATTCCAATTTTGTTGAGTTCCCGGGCTACATAAGCGCTATTGGTATCCACTACCTGCCCTATGAGTAATTCGTCCCCGATGGTAATAATAGCTGCCTTTGCTAACATCCTTTGTTTTTTTTACGCTAAGCTAAGAACGCGATGCCTGCTATGAATTTAAAAATTGTTTTGAGTTGCAAAAAAGGAATGCCTGACCTAACCAGTCACCTTCCCCTGAAAAACTGTTTCCGGTACCGGTCGTGCACATTTGCGATAACCAGTTTCGGAGCAAACATTTTAATTGTAATCAGCCCTGCAAGGAAGCCCCCAATATGGGCGGCATAAGCAACGCCGCCGGCCTCATCCCCTCCCAAAGTACCAAGACCATTTAAAACCTGGAAAACAAACCAGATACCTACAGCCAGAAAAGCAGGGACAGTAACCACCATGAAAAAGATCCAGATATGTACGCCCCGCGTTGGAAACAAAAGAATATAACCGCCAAGCACGGCTGAAATTGCCCCTGAGGATCCAAGGCTAGGGATAAGTAGATTATGTCCGAGTACGGAAGTGCTTACCACATGAGCAAGCGAAGCCAATACCCCGCAAAGCAGGTAAAAGACCAGGTATCTCAGATGACCGAGCCGGTTCTCGATGTTGTCACCAAATATCCATAGGAACATCATATTACCAAAAAGATGTGCGAGGCCACCGTGCATAAACATAGACGTAAACAAAGTGAGGTAGACCGAATAGGGTGTTGGCTGCAATCCAGGCAATTCGAACTGCTGCCCGGTAATCGGGTCTTCCAGTATTTTAGACTCAGTTACGATGTCGGTACCTGACAGTATTTCACCCGGCACGGTTGCGTAGGCATAGGTAAAGGGCACATCGTTGCCCCAGTTCTGGAGCCAAAAGAAGACATAGATGTTTATAGCGATTAGCAGGTAGTTGACAAAAGGCGTGCGGTGCCTGTCCCTGTTATCATCGCCTACAGGTATGAGCATTCTATTTTTATATGGAGTGTGAGCAAATGTTATTCCTCGTTTTTCAATCCCTTCGTTCCCGGTTAAAACAGCCGTTGAAAACCGGGCGTTTGTTTATCTTGCCGCTACACAACAGGCACCCATTATGCATATTGAACAAGAGATTAAGCTAGGTTTTAAAGATGTAATGATACGACCGAAACGCTCCACATTAAAAAGCCGCAGCGAGGTGAGCCTTGAACGCAAATTCAAATTCTTGCACGGAGCTGCCGAATGGAGCGGCGTCCCCATTATGGCAGCGAATATGGACACAGTGGGCACTTTCACCATGGCTGAAGCCCTTGCGAAACACCGGATGTTTACGGCTGTGCATAAACATTACACTCCCGAGCAATGGAGTGAATTCATTGCTAAAGCACCGGCAGGTATCACTGAGTTTGTTGCAGTGAGCACCGGTACCAGCAAGGCCGATGCGGAAAAGCTTGATGTGATACTGAAGCGTTTCCAGGAGCTGAGATTTATATGTATTGATGTTGCCAACGGCTACTCGGAGCATTTTGTGGGATTTGTAAAACAAACAAGGGAAAGGCATCCCGGAAAAGTAATCATGGCGGGCAATGTGGTAACAGGTGAAATGGTAGAGGAACTGCTGCTTGCCGGAGCAGATATGATAAAGGTTGGCATTGGTCCCGGCTCTGTATGTACCACGCGTATTAAAACCGGAGTTGGCTACCCACAGCTTTCAGCTATCATAGAATGCGCTGATGCTGCACATGGACTAGGCGGGCAGATTATTTCGGACGGGGGGTGTAAGGTTCCGGGCGATGTTGCAAAGGCTTTCGGAGGCGGAGCCGATTTTGTAATGCTGGGAGGTATGCTGGCGGGCCACGAAGAAAGCGGCGGTGAACTGGTGGAAGTAGATGGCAGGCAGTATAAAAAGTTTTATGGAATGAGCTCGGAAACTGCGATGAATAAGTATGCCGGCGGTGTTGCGAATTACCGGGCTTCCGAAGGCAAAACAGTACAAGTGCCTTACCGGGGCAACGTGGATAGTACGGTTCTTACCATGCTGGGAGGCTTAAGATCCACTTGCACCTATGTAGGGGCGCGGCAATTAAAGGAACTTACCAAGCGGACGACCTTTATAAGGGTACAGGAACAGCATAACCAGGTATTTGAATAAAAAACCCCCCGGTATCCGGGAGGTCTCCAACTCAAAACAACCCACTCATGGAAGCTGCGCATATCCATGCCGCATTTTCCACAAGAAGTATTTTTCTAATAATACTTTACCGAAATCATAAATAACGTTTGGCAACATCAATGCAAAGGTTCTTGGCTTAAACAAATGATTTGATATTAACAGCACTTCTTTTTTTCCTGCATCCATTATACAGAGGGCAGGAATCTTTCCCCATGGCTTTTCCACCAGTTTTGTTTTTCCCTGCACCACCCTGATGATATTTTCGGCAACTATCTTACCTGTTTCATCGCTTGGATATCCCGTTTTGGGCACAGCGAATGGCACATCCCCGGTTTTGAATGGAGGAGGTACATCGACGGATAATCCTGCTACCCAAACATCAGGGTACTTTTTATGCCTGTAGGAGGCTGACACATCAATAAACCCATTGGGCCTGGGTTCCAAAGCGGGTGAATTACGAATCATATCCACGCCAATGAACGGAGGCATCAACATGGTAAACTTAGAAGCGATCGTCTCACCTGTACTAAGTACAACACCATCGGCTTTTACTTCGCTGATGCCTACGTTGGTCCTGTAATGAATGTTGAACATCTTCATGAAGCTCTTCAGCATGGTTTCACCCATCGGCATGCCGTCAATCCCAAAATGACCGAGGTAGGTTTCCGGCGTAATCCAATACAGGTCAACCTTCTTCCTGATATTTTGCTCCCGAAGCCACTTCTCTATATTAAAAAGGAATTCATAGGCTGCGCCCATACAGCCGGCCTGTTGTGTTGCACCTATTACAATAGCCCCCGGATCGCTTTTGAAAGCTTCCAGTTTAGCCCTTGTTTTCATAGCACCGTCAGGAGTGCCTATATAGAATGCATGCTCGCGCATACCCGGCACCACATCGAAGTTTACCTTAGGACCGGTAGCAATTACTAACTGATCGTATTGATAAGTGCCGGCTGAAGTATGAACAACTTTTGCGTCGGGGTCTACCCTTTCAGCCACAGCCTGCACGAAGGCGATGCCTTTCTTTTCAAGTACCGCCCTGCGTGGAATACTGATGTCCTTGATTTCCCTTCGTTTCGTGGGTACCCAAATGAGTGAGGGTACAAAGAGAAAGTTCTCATTCCTGTCGATTAGCGTAACCGTTGCCCTCTCCCTGAGTTTGCGCTTCAATTGTATAGCTGCAGTAAAGCCGGCAAAGTTGCCTCCTATCACTACTATTTTCATGTTCCCTGGTTTTGATTACCAAAGCTCATGAGGCCGCAGTCGGGCATTGGTGACATTTGTTACAGAAGAGGGAACAGTGCTTTGAAACCCTTGCACGGCAAGCATTGTCGCAGAATATGATTCTTATCAGTTTCTTGCTAGTAGACCCTTTTATCCTCCTTAATCTGCCACTCGTTAAACAGGCTAATGGCATCTTCCCTTCCGAGGGACTGCATTGCTATTTTTCTTTTTTCAATGGGTAACAGCAGTTCCTCATAAATCAATGAATCATCAAAGCCAATGGTGGCTGCATCCAGCCGGGTATTAGCATAGTATACCTTGCCCGGCCTTGCCCAATAAATAGCGCCCATACACATGGGGCAGGGTTCGCAGGTTGTATATATTTCGCAATCTGTGAGTTGAAAGTTCCCGATCTTGTTACAAGCATCCCTGATTGCCATTACTTCAGCATGAGCAGTGGGATCGTTTAAAGAAGTAACACTGTTATGGCCGCGGCCTATTATTTCATCGCCCTTTACCACAACACATCCAAAAGGTCCCCCTTTATTTTCTTTTACACCCTGAAATGCTTCCTTTATGGCTTCCGCCATAAACCTGAGTTCGCGTTCCATTATTTTCAGTTTACTGGTATTGAATATAAACCGGCCTTGGCTTCAGTTTCAACAACTGTTCGGGTTGCATCTCCAATGGTTTATTCACCCGCTTTGTATCGTTTTTATAGAAAATCTTAAACCCGGTGTATTGTACCGGCTGAGGGTAAATAAACTGCTTATAGGTATTTATTTTCCTTGCAGCTTCGCCCCATCCATCCATGTGCATCACCACCTGCACTTCGGGCACAAGGTTTATATCCTTGTAATTCTTCACCATCGGCCCCGTGAAGCGATGCACTACAAGAATCTTCGGTGGAATGTTATGCTTCTTTACCAGCTTCGCGAGGTAATCTTTCGCAAAATTGATGTCTGTTGCATCAAAGGAGCCAATCACATGGCCGGGCTTTTGTCCGCCTTTCATACTAAACTCCGGATCAATACCAAGGTGCACGTTAGGCAAAGACAGGTATTTCTCCAGCATTGGCAATTCAGCATTCAATGTACTTAGCCCTACCTGGATGTCGACAAATACGATCGCATTGATTCGCTTAGCCCAGTTGATAACTGTGTCAATCTGGCTATGCGGCATCCGGAGCCTGTATTTGCCATCCCCGCCGGGAGCGCCCTGTGCGGTGACAGCTATGTAATGTAAAGCGGGAATCACTTTTAAAGTAGTGTCTGCTTTTTGCCATTTATCTACTTCCTTCATAAGTTTAGCTGTCACCTGTGGTTTTGGCAACTCGCCGAGAATTCCCATTCGGGTTGAGTATAGATTGCCATAATAAGCAATTACCCTGTGAAAAGGGAAAATTGCACCTTGCAACGGCAGGGGTTCATTGGCTACAGGCCATTTGCCTGAGGAGTCACCATTCGTAATGCTCGCAAGTTTTCTTTTGTAAGCCGCGGTATCCAGCACCCAAACTTTCTTTTCCTCTGCGGGTTTCACTGTACTATCACCCTGCTGTTGTACTACCTGTTGTTTTCCCGAACTCTCGCTGCTGCACGAAATAAGCATAAGGACGGGTAGCAAATACATCAAACCATTAATCTTCTTCAACTTGTTTCCTTGTTATTTTAATCTGTAAAAATAATTCAGCCGGCTTTACTGCATCAAACGGAATACCGGATAACGCATGTACCCTGGTTCGGCGTAGGGAGACTTGCTATAGATAAAGTACAATTGGGCTGAAGCGTTGGCAGCAAACCCGGGGTCTTTCCTCTTGCGCTCTTCCAGTTCCAGTTTTACAGCAGGGTTGTTTTCAATGAAACCGGCTGCCACATCTTCCCATCGGTAATCACTATAGTACTCTTTACGCTGGAGAACAGCATCGAAGAAATTCCAACTAAAAAAACTGTCATCCGCATAAGGTTCAAGGGTTTCCACAAGGTACCTGTCTGCAGCGTGACCTGTATAGGCAATAAAATCGCCCTTTAAAAAATGCAAAGTGTCTGTCATTTCCGTCAAGCGTGTATCGTAATTGCGATGATGCCCTTCATAAGGCCTGGGATAACTCTTATAATCAGCAATTGTATAGCTGCTCACTACCATAAAAGTATCGTTCTTAAGCTCTGTGAGCGGCACCCTGTTCCATTTTAATCTATTTAAAACAGTATGCCACCCTTGCGGAATAACATAGGCTTTCGGCTTCTTTACCAACCGTGAAGGCACCATGTAATTATAAAAACGCACTTTTAGATCGGTTGGCTGATCCCTTCTGTAAACCAGCTTTTGCAGACCCGTAACCTTGCTGACAACCGAATCCTCTTTATAGCCCAGGAACCTAACCAGTTGATGGCGCGAAGAGTCAAGTTTCCAATTAACTGCTATTTCTTTTAAACGAGAGGTTGAATCTTCGTCGCGCTTTCGGACCTCTTTTATTATGCGTGCCTGCCTGCTCCCTTCATTAAGCAGCGTAACCATCAGGTCGTACGTGGCTTTTACCCTTGCATCGAAGGGCTTTAGCATATGTGTTTCGGCAACAAAAGCAAGTGTATGAAACAGGGCAGCATAGCCACTTGCGAACCTTGGTGCATCATAAAAGGCAGCCCAGCCTTTCCCGGCATTAGCTCCATCAAAATTCACGTAAGGTATCATTATATGCCCCTTTTGTTCCATGCCCTGGTAGAGGGCAGGCTCAAAAGATTGATGCAAAAAGTTGCCCGTTGCGCCACCCAATTTGGCATGTTGCGTAGTAAGCAAAGTCATGGTATGTTGGTAGTCTGCACCATCGCTTACGTGGTTATCCAGGAAAATGTCTGGTTTCAACAAATGAAAAATCTTATAGAAAGCTTGGGTTTCTTTCGCATCTGCCTTAATAAAATCACGGTTAAGGTCCAGGTAGCGGCTATTGCCCCTGAAACCATAGCTCACCGGGCCTTGTTGGTTTACCCGCGAGTGACTGTTCCTGTTAAGTGCGCCTCCTATGTTGTATACCGGGATAACTGCAAGAATTACATTGGAGGGCAGCGTTACCTTCTTTTCGGCTATGTCCCTTACCAACATCATCGTTGCATCAATACCATCCGGCTCGCCGGGATGAATTCCGTTGTTGACAAGTATAACGACGGAACCTGCATTCCTTACTTTGGCAAGGGGTACCGGCTTTGCCGTTCCTGACACAAGTACAAGGTGTAAAGGATAACCAGCGTCCGTTGTATCCATCGTCAGCAGTTGTATAGCCGGGTGCTCCTTAGCCAGGGTTTGGTAAAACTTCATTACCTCCTGGTAGGTGGCCGTCTCTTTGCCTCCGGATTTTTCAAAGATGGTTGCATGTTTTTGCCCATTTGCGTGTATGATAAAAAAAATGTGTAGGATAAAAATTGCTTTTTTCATTAATTTGAACTTGAAACGCACAAAGTAATGGAAAACAACTACAGGATTCTGTTAGCTGAAGATGAGCCAAAGCTTAGCCAGATTATACAGGAAGAACTGCAGCGAAAGGGATATACTACAGATGTAGCGTACGACGGAGCTGTAGCTGAAAAACTATTCAAAGAGCATAGCTATTCGCTGGTATTGCTTGATATTAACCTGCCTTATAAAAATGGATTGTCGCTCTGTAAGGAGTTTAGGGCTGTGAATGCAAACATTCCAATCATTATGCTGACTGCACTTGGCGAGATACAGGACAAGGTAGATGCTTTCAACCTTGGGGCAGATGATTATATAACCAAACCGTTTCATTTTGACGAGTTATTTGCGCGGATCAAGGTTTTCCTGAAACGGTCAGAGGGTTCTTCAGAATCCGGGGAAAAAGTAGTGGTGGCCGATCTGGAAATAGACCTTGAAAACAAGACCGTAACCCGCGCAGGCAAGAATATCAACCTCACTGCAAAGGAATTTGGCCTCCTCGTGTTGTTATCAAAAAATAAGGGAAAAGTAATATCTAAAACAGAGATACTTGAGAAGGTATGGGACCTTAGCTTCGACACAGGCACCAACACTATTGAAGTGTACATCAGCTTCCTCCGTAATAAGATTGATAAACCATTTGATACGAAACTAATCCATACTAAGCCCGGCTTTGGGTATTATGTAAGAGAAACAGCGCTGTCATGAACCTAAAACTTAGGTTTGCCGTTCTGTTTGCTGCGTTGGTGTCCATCATCCTTATTATTTCTTCGCTATCCACCTATTACCTCTTTGCAAACAGAAGGGTTGAGGAATACAAACAGCGGCTAAATGGACAGGCTAAATACTTGTTCGAAGAGCTAAGCAGACGCGAAAGTGTAACGCCCGATTTGTACCGAAACCTATTAGCTACAAGTCCTTTCGCTTTAGTTGATGTGGAGACCATGTTACTGGACTCGGCTTTGCAACCGGTTTACCGTTTTCCAAACAATCCGTCCATGCAGGTAACACCTGGTTTTTTAACCAAGGTAAAGCAAGGCAATGACAATTATTTTCAGCACAAGGAATTGGAAGGTGGGGCC
>JAEZDR010000124.1 GCA_023433265.1 Bacteroidota bacterium
GAAAGCTATAGATCTGGAGGGCTGGGGTAGCGAAAGACTTACGAAGGTGCCTCGTGGTTGGAGATACTGCCTGGAAGTACTTAAGGAACATCTTGGGGCTTTCTCTGAAGTGTCTCTGTTATTCAGCCGTAAACCAGCCTTATACCAGCCGTAAACCATCCTTATACCAGCCGTAAACCAGCGATAAACCAGCGGTAAACCAGCCGTAAACCAGCATTATACCGGCGATAAACCCCCAGATCTGTAAAGTGATTTTAGGAAAGGAAAAATGTGCTGCCAGGAGTGATATCTGTTATTTTAGATAACGCACCCTTAAGAACTATCGCCATACAAATGCTAAATACCAACGTAGCTGATCTTTGGGTGCTGCTGACGTTGAGTGTATGCACAGGCGGTTCTTTATTTGTCGCTGGCTCGGCTGCAGTTGTAGTGGCTATGGGTATGAACAGAGATTTAAGCTTCAAGCATTTGTCCGGCGCTTTCAGGATTTACGGCCACCATTGCCGTTTGGTATTTACAGTTTTTGATAACAGCCTAAGATAACGAGCAGTCCTGGTGTTATTACGAAAAGGCCGGACAATTTGCCCGGCCTTTTCAATTGTTATCGCAAATTATAGATCATCTACCTTAGCTTCAAGGATAGGTTCAACTTCGTCAACTATGCGCGAAAAGAAATCAAGTCCGGTAATTGCTTCTAACGCATCAACCGATACGCGATAACTTCTCCAATTGGTTCCTACACTATTATTATTAGGAATATTGATAGCAATAACTCTCGAAGACGTTGTTATGCGTGCTGTGTCGTTGTTACCATTGGGAAGAAACAAAGCTAATCTATAGGTAAATGCCGGAACCGTTACCTTCCCATTATCAATGGTAGAGGTAAAGCCTTTACTTCCGGTGCCTCCTTTGCCGTAGTTACCCATGATAATGTAGACCTCCTGCCCTTTTTTAACTTCACTCCGTAAGTATTCCTCAAAGGAGTTCCAAACACCCTGGTTTTGTTTAGGGGCTTGCGGTATCATGTTGGTCATTAAAAATGTAGCGGAATTAGCTGCCAGGCTGGAAGTACGGTCGCCGCTGGGACAGTTATGCCCCCTATCGAATCCACTGCTGGAATAGGAGTTTTCATGCACCCGATACCAGCCGGCAGGCAGTTTATCATCCGGTCGAAAATTGTCTTGCCTGTTTGTGGTACCAATGGAAGAAGTATTTAAATGCCAGGAAACCCAGTTGGGAATTCCACGTGTGCGGCTATAACTGGTAGCGTAGTAATCCTTCCGCATCAGGTAATTGTTGAAACTATCGGTAATTGCCGCTGCATTACCCGGATTGCCAAACAGCATGTGATCATTATCCGCAAGAGCACCAGTGGACGGAGGAGGTGGTGGTATTGTATCCGTTGGTGTAACAGGGGTTGATGAACCAGGACTACCGGAATCTTTCTTACAGCTTGCAAATGCAACTGTTACCAGTAACAATAATACTAGTGGACGCATGGGATAATTACTTAGGAAGCAAATGTAGCAAGGGTTTGAGGGCATGGAGCTGACCTGGGACATTTGCAAAATGTTACCATATTGCACAAAATCTATATGGAGCTGACTTTTGTCATTTTTAAGTATAAAGGGTAAGGTTACCTTTAGTAATATTTGTTGAGATTAGTTTAGCCAGCAGATCTGCAAGAGCTTCAGAATTTGGCGTTGGGTGCTATATAGTCTATCAGTTTAGGAGCACGAGGAAGCAACAGCTTGCTGCCTTTCTTTTAGCTCGTTACGACCGCAGCTTTTTTAAAGCGACAGGAAGTAATAACGGTGCCATGACCTTATTTGGAGTTTACGAGAGATGTGTGAGAATTGGTTAAAGAGAGAGGCTGCTTTTTAGCGGCCTCTCGTCGTTTCATAGTATTATCTCACCGCACCAGTTCCCACAACACAATTCCCGCAGCTACTGATACATTCAGGGAATGCTTCATTCCAAACTGTGGTATCTCAATGCAGCCTTTAGTAAGGGGCAGCACATCAGTGCTCACACCTTCCACCTCGTTACCAAACACAACAGCCAGTGGCGTTTGCCTTGTCCAATTAAGCTTATTGAGCTGTGTACTGCCCTCGGCTTGTTCAACAGCGTACACTTCATAACCTTCACTATTTAGCGACTGTACAGCCTCAACAGTAGACGGAAAGTAAATCCAGTCAACTGTTTCAGTAGCTCCCAGGGCTGTTTTATGTATGTCCCTATGCGGTGGTTGGGGAGTATAACCACAAAGAAAAACCGCTTTAATAAGAAAAGCATCTGCCGAACGGAAAACGCTGCCAACATTGTGCATGCTGCGAATATTGTCCAGCACAACGATAATGGACTGCTTTTCTGCCTGCTTAAACTCGGTTACAGTTTTACGGTTAAGCTCGTTCATGGAAAGTTTACGCATGAGCCAATGTTCTAACGGTCTTAAATAAAGAGAGGTGATGCCCGCACCACCTCTCTAATTTTATTATTGAATATATTGTTCTTACAAACGAGACTTGACTAGGCAACCGCCTTTTTAACCAGGTCTGCTGCCTCACTAAGAAGGATGGCGGATTGTACTTTCAAACCGCTTTCGTCAATTAGCTTTTTGGCTTCTTCAGCATTCGTTCCTTGTAAACGTACGATGATTGGAATGTTGATATTACCAAGGTGGTTATACGCTTCTATCACACCGGCCGCTACCCTGTCGCAACGAACAATACCTCCGAAAATGTTGATAAGAATGGCTTTCACATTCGGGTCTTTCATGATGATACGGAAGCCTGCCTCTACAGTTTGTGCATTGGCCGTACCGCCCACATCGAGGAAGTTTGTCGGTTCGCCGCCAGCGAGTTTAATCATATCCATGGTAGCCATTGCAAGACCAGCACCGTTTACCATACAACCCACATTACCGTCTAGTTTTACAAAGTTCAGGTTGTGTTGTGCTGCTTCTACTTCCGTTGGATCTTCTTCGTGAACATCTCTCATCGACTCAAGGTCAGGATGGCGCATTAGGGCATTATCATCCAGGTTCATCTTGCAGTCAACGGCTATTATCTTCTCGTCGCTCGTTTTGAACAGCGGGTTGATTTCAAGCATTGAACAATCGAGCGATACATAGGCATTGTAAAGATTAGTCACAAACTTCACGCAGTTCTTGAAAGCTTCACCCGACAGGCCAAAGTTGAATGCAATCTTCCTTGCCTGGAATGGCAGTAATCCGCCTGATGGATGTACCCACTCCTTAAATATTTTCTCAGGTGTATTATGTGCCACTTCTTCAATGTCCATACCTCCCTCGGTACTGTACATGATAACATTCTGGCCTTTGGTACGGTCTAATAAAATTGACAGGTAAAACTCTTTAGTAGGATTAGCACCCGGATAATAAACATCCTGGGCTACTAATATTTTATTCACTTTCTTGCCTGCAGCCCCTGTTTGAATAGTAACAAGTGTACCACCTAAGATGTTGCCCGCAATCTTGGTAACGTCTTCTATATTTTTTGCAACAGCCACACCTCTTTGTTCAGTGCCTTCAATCTTGCCTTTTCCACGGCCACCCGCATGAATCTGGGCTTTAATAACCGCAAAATTGTTCTGCGTTTCGTTCTTAATTTGCCTGTAGGCATCCTCGGCGTGCTTTACATTATCGACTGGTATGCCTTGCTGAACGGGAACATTATATTTTTTAAGTAGCTCTTTAGCCTGGTACTCGTGAAGATTCATGCTAGATTAAAATTTGGTGCCGCGAAGATAAGGTGGTATCACGAATGAACACACCTGCAAAAAGATGATTGATGAAAATCATTTCCCGGACAACCCCTTACAGCCTGAAAATAAAAAAGCCGCCTATATAAGGCGGCCCCGTATGAAGCATATGTTAACCTATAATGACCTTAGCCATTTAACTAAGTCGTCGCGGGTTTTGCCGGTTTTCTCCTGCAACCTACCCAATAACTCTTCATCCCTGCCCTCTTCATGTTTAAGATCGTCGTCAGTTAAATGACCATATGCTTGTTTCACTTTTCCTTTCATCTGGTTCCAGTTACCTTTTAATTCCAGCTTATCCATAATTCAACGTTTAGCTAAAGTAGCCAAGATGGGTGCCAGCAGGCAGTTGAAACCCTAAGAAATTGTTGCAGGCTCCTAATTAAACGTTCTCTTAACTACCTCATTTAAAGCACCCTCAACGCTTATGGCACAATATTTTCGCGTTCTAGATTAACTAAATTCAAGCTAATGTCAACACTTGTTCAAACCATAAAAAAGAAGCTGGGCCACCACCCTAAGCCAATAGATCCGAATGCAGAGGGTATGAGCGAAACACTCCAACCCGGCAAGACCGACCATTTTGTTCAGGGGGCAGGCGCAGCGGTGCTGGCAGGCATCTATAAATACGGGCGTACTAAGGAAGGAGCTAATGCCATTCTTAACGGTACCGGCATCGACTGGATAAGCGCCATTTTTCATGGCAATGAAAACGACGTTGTACAGCGTGTTGCATCGTATGGAGGTAAAGGAACTGATGAAAGCAGGTCAGCAATGGCAAACATAGCCAACGAAGCCGTAGCCTGTATACGTGAATCTGTAGGGAAAGATGCGGATGAAAGAACCGTCAAAACTTTCCTTGTAGCGCAGCGCCACGAAATACTCTCCTACTTGCCCGCAGAACTAAACATGGGCGAGGTATTAAACGATGGTACCCTGGACGACAGGACAAATAAGATGGATGGGCCTATCTCTACCTTTGTGCATGCCGTGGGCGCCACATTTTCCAAGAACAGCGACGATCGTAAGGAAGATAAGGACTGGGATTAAGCCTCCCGGTTTTCAAGCGATGTTTTTTCAGCAGCATAAACTATTGAAGAAACATCGCTATTTTTATGGCGCATGATGAAGAAGCTTGCGATAATAATTATTATTGTCGGTACCCTATTATTGTTTTTCAACACCTGCAGGTATAACGCAGAGTACCCGGTACGGGAAGACAGGAACGTGATTGTGAATCGCGAAGAGCAGCAACGTATAACCTGGCCCTGGTACACAGGACTTATTATCCTTGTAGGTGGCCTTATCCTCTTGTATTCTGAGCGCAGCCGGCCTAAGTACTAGTTTTTAACCTAACTACGTGGCACTATCATCCGCAGTTTTGCAGGCCGTATTTTAGCAAGCAGGTGGTTGGTTTTACCAATATACTCTCCGTCTACCTGGAAATCAGCAGCAGGCTTTATCGTTACCGACACTTCGGTGGCCGTAAATATCTCCGTCTTCCTCGGGTTGAACTGCTTTCTTTTAAACAGCATTTTTATTAACTCAATAAAGCTAAGCTGTCGCAGTATGATTACTTCAAATATACCGTCATCTGTAGCGCCGGTAGGGTTTATTGTAGCGCCTGTACCGTACATACGGGCGTTGGCAAACACTACCATATAGG
>JAEZDR010000130.1 GCA_023433265.1 Bacteroidota bacterium
GTACCAAAACCGTGGGCATCGTCTACTAATAGCCTGAATTCATATTTCTTCTTGAGGTCGCAGATTTCTTTTAGCCTACCCTGGTCACCCGCCATTCCAAACACACCCTCAGTAATTACTAAAATACCGCCCGTTCCCTGTTTTTCTATGAGGCTTGTAGCTCTTTCCAATTGCTTTTCGCAATCGGCAACATCGTTATGTTTAAAAACATACCTATGGCCGGGGTGGAGCCTGAGACCATCAATGATACAAGCATGGCATTCTGCATCGTAAACCACCACATCGTGACGGCCGCAGATGACATCAATTGCACTCATGATGCCCTGATATCCATAGTTAAGCAAAATCACGTCTTCCTTACCTTCAAAGGCTGCCAGTTCAGCTTCAAGTTGCTCATGATAATTGCTGTTGCCACTCATCATTCGGGCCCCCATGGGATAGGCCATACCGAAATCCTGAGCAGCCTGTGCATCAACACGCCTTATTTCCGGGTGGTTTGCTAAACCAAGATAGTTGTTGAGACTCCACACGATAACATTCTTACCCCTAAACTGCATCCTGCTGCCAATATCTCCCTCCAGTTTAGGAAAAGTAAAATAACCGTGTGCCCTTTCTCTATGTTGCCCAATAGGCCCGTAATTCTTAGTGAGCCTTGCAAAAATGTCTGCCATGAAAACTGTTTTAGTTTATGGAACCTGCAGTTGCCTGCGAGCTTACCGAAATAGGAGTTTATTTGCCTGCAAATGTACTGCAATTGGCTGAAAAGTAAGGTAGCCTGCCGTAGAAAAGAGCCTAGGCCACCGACATCAGGGGCTTGATGATACTGTTGAAAATGTGGGTACTCACCTCCTGTTTATATTGGATTGATCCAAAGCATTTTACCGGTCGAATACCACGGAAAGCATTGGAGAGAAATACCTCTTTGCTGTTCATGACATCCAATACTGTCACGGGCTCTTCCACCACCTTAAAGCCCGCCTCCTTCAGTTCGCGGAGCAAATACCTGCGCATAACCCCATCAATGCAAGCTTCAGTGAGCGGAGGCGTAACGAGTGTATTGGATTTGTAGATAAATATGTTGGACACACAAGCTTCTGCTACCCGGTTATGGCCGTTAAGTATCAACATATCGTCGCAGGAAAGTGCTTTTGCCCGCTGAGATGCAATCGTATATTCCAGCCGGCTGTGCGTTTTAAGCATAGAAAACTCGCTGTAATGCTTCTTTGCATCCTCAAATAAACCTATTGTAATACCATCCTTTGGTAATTCCAGGCAATCGGCATCAAAAGTTTCCAGTACGTAGTTGGAGCCGGGTTCGTTGTCGTCATTCTCTGGCCCCCTGTAAACATCGAGGCGAATTTTTGCATGTTTGTCGTTGCCGTTCTTTTGTGCGAGTTCAAGTATTTTGCTTTCCAATATCTCTTTACCCAGGAGCTTGCCTACCTCAAACTTTAGTTTATGCAAAGACGAGAGAAGCCTGTCGTAATGGTAATCCCAAAGAGGTATAATACCATTTACAAGCCTCATGGTTTCGAAGCAACCCTCTCCGTATCTAAAACCCCTGGAAGAAGCTGTAATTACTGCGGTGTCATCGTAGTGTAGGTGACCGTTGTGCAAAACGTAGCGAGACATATGTAGAAGCAAATATATTGGTTGAGTTGCCTGAAACAACAGTTTCCAGAAAAGGGACAAGTAATTGGTACAAAATACTTAGAAGTGAGGATAGGAAGTGCTTATTCTTCGTGGGAATAAGGCCTCCTACATGCAACGCTTACTAAAAAGGGCTGCTCATCGTGAGCAGCCCTGCCTGATATTGAACCCAACTTATCTTGCTATCAGTAGAGTTGAAGATAACGTTTGGTTTTTGCTGATTACCAGCACCCGGTAGATTCCAGAGGTAAGGTATGATGGCAACTTCAATTGCAAGGATTTAGTGGCTGCAGTAATGTTGATTACCTGCTTGTATACCCTTTTCCCGGTTGCATCATAAAGATGGACCGTATAGTCCTGCGGATCAAAATCGGCTGCTAAGCTTAATACACCATTAGCCACCGGGTTAGGGTATATTGAAAGCTGGTTTTGAAGAGCTCCTGTCAGGTATGCTTTTACTACAGCGCTGTAACTATGCTTTCCGTCAAGGTCAACAGCTTTCACACGGTAGAATACCGTATTTGCCAAAGGATTGTTGTCAACGTACGAATAGGCCGCGCCTTCCTGTATGTTTTTTGCCGCAACAATTGTTTTCTTGTTGAAACTCGTGCCATCATCAGATGTTTCAAGCTCGTAGTGCTTTACATCAATTTCAGTAGATACAGACCAGTTAACCCGGATGCCTTCGCTTACTACCATAGCATTAATGGAATTAAATACAACAGGCAGCGTTACGCTCATATCAGAGGCAATGGTAAGCGGGCCGTAAGGTGAAGCAAATGCATCGGCAGTTGAGGTAACGATGCCTGCGTCTGCGGTACCGGAAACAGTAGCGTTACCGGTGTTGACCCAACTACTTCCATTCCAATAACCAACAAAAAGATTTGCTGTTGATGTGATATACGTACCACTGCCGCAGTTACTTGCGGCTGTGTAAGAAAGTGTTACCTGCGGATTGTTTGCACCACTGTGCTTTACCAGATTCCAGTATTCACATTCACTCACTGCAACAATGGGAGTACTAACCGCAGTGCCCAATGTTTGTGGACGAAAATATTCGGCCGTATAATCTCCATTGGCACCTGCAGCACCTATGCTTAGAGGAGCATATATACCCGCGGTACCAACAGGGAAAGTAAATGCAGTTGTCCCTTTCTTGCGTACGGGGCCATCAATGTAGCTGTTGTGGGTACCGAGCGATGGCGCCAATGAAGTAGCTGTGTTACTCAATGTTAGAAGATTTGCCGCTGTTGTCTTCAAGACCCCGTTTTGAAGCGTTAGCTGGCCATTCATGGTTACAGGCGTAAGCAAGCTTTTTGTGTCGGAACCAGATATTGTAAGGCCATCTAATTCAAGCATTGCATTTGATGGGCTATGTTTCGCAGTAATGCTTACCGCCTGGTTGCCACCGTTTAAATTGAAGGTAAAACCAGAACCCGTCTTCACAAATGCGCCGGTAGTTTCAACTGTAGCTGAGATGTCAAGATTTCCGGCTACATTATAGGTGCCTTCCTGGAAAATAAGATTGTTGCCAAGCCCGCGAATCAAAGGCACCTCCAGGTTATTATAGTTACCAAGAACTATAGTTTGCGAAGCACTAGCATCACCTGAAGCATCAAATCTTACAGTACCTCCCCATGTTTTTCCCTGTGGAAATGCCACTGCCGCTTGTGTGCGCAACAAACCCTGGTGTTCTATAGCATTGAATGCGCCTGTAATGGTGTCCTGATTGAAGTTGATTGTAGTGGTTGCAGATGTTGCAAAATTTCCATTTACTATAATACTCGAAGCAACGTTTTCTGCACCGGCAGTATTCACAGAAAGATTATTATAAGTACCGAAAACAATTTTCTGTCCGCCACCCGGCGCATCATATACTACCGTACCGCCCCAGTTCCTACCAGCAGAAAGTGGGGTCAACGAAGTGTTTTGTGTGCGAATGGTGCCCAGCGATGCAAGACCACCTATACCACCTGCGGCAGTATGCACAAGCCTGTTTGCACCCATGTTGATAGTAGTGTTGGCTGTAACGGCAGCAACTGTTCCGCCTATTACAATTTCACCCGAGGCGGTACTTGTACCTCCTGAATCATGAGAAACGTTCAGATTATTGTATTCGCCCGCAACAATTGTTTGCCCTCCCCCGTCAGCATTATACCAAACGGTTCCGTACGGTGAAGAACCCCATGCTTTATTTAAAGGTAAAGGCAGTGCACTGGTGTTCTGGGTTTTGATGGTTCCCCTGTTTAAAACAACTGCTGTATCAGGCATAATCAGCCTGTTTGTTCCCATTTCAATAAGTGTGTTGATGGAAGTAGTCTCAAGCGTGTCCAAAACAGTTATGTCGCCCAATGCATTTACCCAACCTGTCGTGTTGCTAACATATAGCTTGCTAAATGTGAGCGCTGGTATGTCTTGCTGCGTGCTGCCATTTAGTTCAATTGTACCGGTGCCCGCGTTAAAAGTTCCGGCGTTGGTCCAGTCGCCTCTTACTGTATGATGGAATGCACCTGCATTAAAAGTACCATTGTTGGTAATTAAAGTCGCTACATTGATAGGGGCCACCGCTTGCTTTACGCCACTGCCACTCATTGTAAGCCGGCCATAGTTACCACCGGTAATGGACTGATTGCTGCCCACGAAAGCCACCAGGCTTAATGAGTCAAAGGCATAAGTGGAGAAATTGGCCGGAAGGCCTGCCGCACCCGCCAAATGCAACTCTGCGTAAGGAAGGAGGCTTACTGATCCACCTGCTCCTAACCTGCTGAGGTAATCGCCGTCAATCATCAGTTTGCCAGTGGCAACGGTTACGTCGCCTGTAACCGTAACAGGAGAAGTGATGGTGGTTGTTCCACCATTTATTATAAGGTCATTTAATGTAGTCCCAACCGGAACATTCAAAGTATTATCTGCTGTAAGCGTGATGGCACTGGCAGGCCCTGCAATGATGGCAGGATACTGAGCAAAGCCCCGTAGGACGAGTTCGCCACCTCCAGGCATATTAAGCGTTGCACCTGTGCCTGAGCCGGGAAATACGCGCAATAAACCATTGAGCGTAAGCTTACCTGTGGCAGAAAACGCAAGGGTAGCGTTAGAGGGGGCCGGAGCCGCGGCATTATTCAATACAACCGTTTTAGCCGTGGCGTTATTTACATCAATAACAATATTAAGACCTCCGGGTATCACCACAGAGTCTGTTGAGGCCGGTACGCCTGCAGGCGACCAGGTTGCCGGGTTGCTCCAGTTACCTGAAGTGACCGCAGTTCTTTGTGCGCAAATGTTGCCAGTAGCAAACAGCAGCAGTATGGCAAATAAGGATTTAACCCCGTACACTGAATGACGGGAAAAAGAGAGAGTGTAAAAATGTTTCATTGTGTGGTAGTGTCTTTATTGTTTAGCCAATTGTAAAAGGCGCCGCGTGCGGCGCCGTAATTCTCAAGAAAAATATTTCCAGCTATTTGTTCCCGTTCTTCAATCCAACCATCACACCATAGTAAGCAGGCTTTTTAGTGTAATTGCCATCAAATAAGGTTGGTGCATCTTCTTTGCCTTGCGTAGTAACAATCCAGCTATCCTTATCAGTAACGTTCCATACTGTAATACCGTGCCTTTGCGGAGGAGGAACATGACGGAGGTAAGAACCAATGGCATACCTGTACAAATCTCTTTGCTGTGTAAGGAGGTCAGAAGTAGCTTTAAAACCTGCTTCATTCCATGGGTTAACCCGTACGTCCATTTCGGAAATTCGAATCTTTAAACCGGTTGCGGCCAGTTTTTGGAAGGCACGATCAATGGCTGCCCTGTCGTTCTTTACGGTAATGTGCATCTGCACGCCTATACCATGAACGGGAACACCTTTTCCTTTCAACTTATTCACCAGGTTTACCATTGCATTTACTTTAGCATCGTCACTCTCAAGTTTGTCTTCGTTGATGAACAAGAGGGCATTGGGATCGGCCTGGTGAGCGTATTGCAACGCTTTTTCTATGTAAGATTCACCCAGGTATTCAGCCCAGTAAAAATTAGAAGAGGTGACACTGCCGGGCAGCGGGTTCGTCTTGATAGCGCCGGTTGCATCGTCGAATGGTTCGTTAACGACATCCCAAGCATTTACCTTATTCTTATAACGCGAAACCGTTGTGGTAATAAACTTCTTCATAGCAGAATCTACCTTAGCAGGATCAATTGTATAAACTCCCGACACAGAACGAGGCACGGTAAACTCATCGAACCAGAAAGTACCTGCAAATGGAAAATGTAATCGTATGTTCTGGTAAGTTTCACGGGCGGTGAAAGTCCAGCTATATTTCTGCCATCCTGTAGTAAGCGTAAAAGTGCGCTCCTGGTAGGTGCCATTTTGAATAACCGCTTTAAACCGGGCACCATTGGCGGCAGCCTTTGCATAAAAACTCAGCGTATAAGAATAGCCCGGCGTAAGAATAAAGTTTTCATTATAAGCCTGTACACTGTACTGGTGGGTACCTGGCGTTGTAACCGTTACCTTCAATGCCCTTGAGCCATGAGCAGTTCCTCCGCCGTCTACAGCAAACTGGGCATTTGCTGATGGATCTACTTGTGTAACCCAGTTTGTAAATGTAGTTGCGGTACCTGACTCGAAACTATTGTTTATAACAGCATTTTCCTCTGAAGTTGGCTGAGTTAACGAACGCATGTAGGCAAGGTTGTTCATGTTATAACCCACCAATGCATGGCCAAATATGTCCAGACCTGCTGATTCAGCCAGACCTACAAACTCATCTACTTTGCTGTAGTCATAAATGCCTTCATTCGAAATAATGGCTTCATTCTTCAACTCGTTGCTGAATGTAATTGCATTAAATTCATTCTTGATAATTGCTGCGTAAGCAGGGTCTGTTTTATATAAGTCTAATCTTGCACCCACCCCCATTGGTATACTTATAGCCTGTTTAAGGCTACCCGTAGTGTCGGTTGTAGCATACTCATCAATTACGTCAGTCTTTTTTTTACATGAAGTCGTCAAGGCTAATACTGCAATAGCAGCCATCCACAGCTTATTCATCACCGGATATTGTTTTAGAAAGTGTTTGGCTTTCCTTATAAAAAAATTAAGCCAAATTCTATTTACTGTGGGGAGCTACGGCGGTAAATACGGTCGTGGGTACTGAGTTTCAGCACCTATAGCTAAATGTTAATGTAACCAGGTAGCGGGGTGGCTTTGCACAATACAACATCAATTCCCGCCCTGTGTGGGAAAAGAACAACAATAAAAGGAAATGGGAACTAGTGTAGCGACGCTTTCGGCGTAGTGAATTTACCCGGGCCCTTCACAGTGAGTTTGTAAGGGAAAACAAAAGTAGTATTTCCGTTTCCGTACCGCATGGCAGAATGGTTGGCAATACTGCTACCTTCAGTAGTTTTTAACTTGAAATCTTGCATACCCCGGAAAGAGAACGTACTGGTTTTCAATGAAGAAAGCGAGTATGCCTTAACCGTCTTTTTATTGAGTGTACGCAAAGAGTACTTATTCTTTTTTCCAGTTGTATTACCAGTGAAAGAAGCCACAGCAACATGTGCAGCCAAAAGAAGGACTGCTACAAGCGATAAGCTGATATATTTTAGGCTCCTTTTCATGGGACAAAGATACAATTATTCGAGATTATTTAACAAGATTTATTTGATAAACGGTAGGTGAATAACTTTATTTCAACGATTCTGGCAATATAATATGTATTTAATACATTAGGCAAACTTTCAGGCTATGAAGGAAGAACATTACCAGGAAGAACATGAGGAGATGTCAGAATTGATCAGGCAGTATCATGCGCTCAAATCCGGCAAAGCCCACTCCTTTATAGAAGAGGATGCATTTGAACGGCTTATTGAACATTTTGATGAACAGGATGACCTGGCGACCGCCCTGGAAGCTGCCGAAACAGGCCTGGAATATTTTCCATATTCCTCTCTCCTGATGATAAAATATGCCGACCTGCTGATTGCCTCCCGGAAGTACATAGAAGCCCTGGACATACTGGAAAAAGCGGAGTTGTATGATTCCCAGGATATTAACCTGTTCATTCTTAAGACAGACGCATACCTTGCCCTGGACAGGCAGGAAAAAGCAGTGGAAGTGCTTGAAGAAGCCTTATTGCTATTTGAAGGAGAAGAGAGGCAGGACCTGCTGTTTGAGCTTGCAGACGTATATGATGACTATGAAGAGTTTGACAAGGTGTTTGACTGCCTGAGGATGATACTCGAGGAAGACCCTGCAAATGAAGAAGCGCTGTACAAAATCTGCTTCTGGACAGACTTTACCGGCCGCAACGAGGAGAGCATTAAGCTACACCAATGGATTATTGATGAACAGCCCTATAACGAACTCGCCTGGTTTAACCTCGCAGCAGCTTACCAGGGCCTCAAACTTTATGAGAAGGCAGTTGATGCCTATAAATATGCAGTGGCTATTGACGAGAAATTCGACTACGCTTACCGCAACATGGGCGACGCATATATAAGGTTACGTAAATACAAAGAAGCAATTGAAGCATTGGATAGGGTGCTGGAACTATCAAGACCGGAAGAGGTTATTTACGAAGCCATCGGACATTGCTATCACAGGCTCGGGAATTTTGCCCAGGCGAGGTTTCATTTTAGGAAAGCTTCGCACATGAACCCGGACGACAGCAAACTCTATTACAAAATAGCTTGCACTTACCTGGAAGAAAAGCAATGGGAAACAGCTATCAAACCCCTGGAGAGCGCTTTGCGCATTCATAAAAATGTGCCTGAGTACAACATGGCTATGGGTGAGTGCAAGATGCAAACAGGTGACTATAAGCAGGCTTTACAATATTTCGGCACTGTTATAAGATTACGCCCTAAAAACATTGCCGGATGGGAGTGGCTGGTAAAATGCCTGTACACGGCCGAAATGTATGACGAAGCCCTTAATCAATGCCAGCTTGCTATGACAGCTACCAATGGAAAACCGGTGTTTGTTTTTTACCAGGCGCTTTGTCTACTTCAATTGAAAAAGACCAAGGAAGCCTTGCTTCGACTGGAAAAAGCTATGGAAGCTTCCCCGCGTTTAATTAAAAAGCTAATAGAATTAAATCCTTCTGTATTGCAGAATAGCCAGGTAGTGGACATCATAGCCCGGTATAAGAAAAACCGGAAGTTGTAGAGATTGTGGGTTGTACTGGGCTCGAACCAGTGACCTCTGCTCTGTCAAAGCAGCGCTCTAAACCAACTGAGCTAACAACCCGGGGGCGCAAAGTACAAAATTGCTTAATTGTTTAGAGGGTATCCTTTATTTATCCAGTCTTTTCTAATGTTTTGCGGCAGGTCGAGCAGGTAAAAATTGCTAAAACCCATTGTCTTGAGTGTTTGAATGGCAGGCCTTACATTGGGGCAATGCTCGTAAGGGCAACAGCCACAATAAACTACCACTTTCGCTTTCCTATCCGTTTTACTCAACACTTTTTTAAGCGATGCAATGCCGTTTTTATTATTGACCATCCCCACATTTACTGAATGAGGAATGGTGGGGCGAGGCCCTATGTTTATGATTAAGGGAAGGTTTTTATTGGATTTAATTACTGCAGCCAACTCTGCCGGCGGCATAAGCTGTTCGGGCGACCAATTGACTGGCTCTTGCGCATTCGAAAACAAACCAATCATAAGAAAACAACACAACAACAAGGTGGAACGATACATGGGCATTCGTTTACATGGATAAAGGTAAACGAAAAACTCAGGGGCATATAGATGATTTCCATCATCCCGAAACGTTTTACATAGTAGTTACAGCACTGCTACAACCACCCAAAAAGAAAACTGCCGGTAAACCGGCAGCTTCCATAATTAATGAAACAACACAACTCGTTTATAAGTACTTCGAAATTTCTTCTACAAGTTCCCCTTTAGTAATTGGAGTACCCATGATTTTGTTGTAGCCTTTTGCATCCACAAGGTATTTATCCCTAATGATTTTGATTAACTGCCCGTCATTGATTTCAGGAATGAGAACAGTTTCAAAATTTTTCAAAATATCACCCAGGTTTTTAGGGAAAGGCCTGATGTAACGCAAGTGAGCATGGCTAACCTCGCATCCTTTATTTACCATCTCCATCACCGCACTGCGGATTGATCCGAATGTACTGCCCCAACCTAGTACTAAAACCTTTCCTTTAGCAGGACCACAGTCTATGGTTTGTTCAGGAATATAATCTGCAATTTTTTCTACTTTCTCGGCCCTTATTTTCACCATTAATTGGTGATTCTCCGGCTCGTAGTTAACGTTTCCTGTGATGTTTTGTTTTTCCAACCCTCCTATCCTGTGCTCAAGCCCTGCTGTACCCGGCACTGCCCAGGGACGTACGAGTTTCTCATCTCTCCAATAAGGCATGTATTTTTCTTCACCTTCTGCCAGTTCTGTCTTGAATTTAGTATGGATAGGCTTGAGGTCGTCGCTTGTAGGGAATCGCCATGGTTCTGCACCATTCGCTATGTAGCCATCCGTAAGGAGAATTATAGGTGTCATATGTTCAACCGCAATGCGTGAAGCTTCATAAGCTGCCTCAAAGCAATCGCTAGGCGTAGAAGCCGCAATTACAGGCATTGGGCACTCGCCATTACGCCCGTAAAACGCTTGTAAAAGATCGCTCTGTTCGGTTTTGGTAGGTAAGCCGGTTGAAGGTCCGCCACGCTGAACATTAATAATAACCAGCGGAATTTCCAGCATCACGGCAAGGCCCATAGCCTCTGCTTTCAGAGCCATACCCGGACCACTGGTAGTAGTAGCAGCAAGGCTTCCGCCATAACTGGCACCGATTGCAGAAGCAATACCTGCAATTTCATCTTCGGCCTGGAATGTTTTTACGCCGAAGTTCTTGTGCATGCTCAGCTCGTGCAAAATGTCGGAAGCAGGAGTAATAGGATAAGTACCGAGGAACAAAGACAAACCGCTTTTTTCAGAGGCGGCAATTAAACCAAATGCTGTTGCCTGGTTACCCATAATGCTGCGGTAAGCACCTGCGGGTAGCTTGCTCTTTGCCACTTTGTACTGTGTGGTAAATGCTTCTGTTGTATCGCCGTAATTAAACCCGGCTTGCAATACCTTGATGTTGGCTTCAAGAATTTCAGGTTTCTTACCAAATTTTTCTTTGAAGAATTTAATGGTGCTTTCAAGTGTACGTTGGTACATCCAATAGAGAAAGCCCAGCACAAACATGTTCTTTGCGCGGTCTTTTTCCTTCATACCGATCGTAATATCCTTCAATGCTTCGCGGGTAAGTTTCGTGATGTCGATCCTGATCACTTCATAGTTTGCGAGGCTGCCATCTTCCAATGGATTCACGCCTTCAGCATAGTTTGCAAGGCGCAGGTTCTTGCTATCGAAACCGTCTGTGTTCACGATGATTTTGCCACCCTTCTTGAGTGTCTTCAGGTTTGCCTTTAAGGCAGCGGCGTTCATTGCAACGAGCACGTCGCAAACATCGCCCGGAGTGTACACTTTTTCAGAAGAGAAATGGAGCTGGAAACCACTCACACCCGGAATAGTGCCCTGGGGGGCGCGTATTTCTGCAGGAAAGTCTGGGAATGTAGCCAGGTCTATGCCCATCAGGGCTGTATTATTTGTAAACTGAGTTCCGGTAAGCTGCATTCCATCGCCGCTATCGCCCGCAAACTTGATTGTTACATCATTCAGGATTTCTTCGCGCCTGTTCATTATAAATATGATTTATATGTGTTTAGGGTAGTTACAAAAATATGGGTTGAAGCTGCAACTGAAATATGATTCTGAACAGCTTTTCATTAAAATAAAATAAGAATCTGTGTGATAACTGTAAATATAAGCTTCGCGATGTTATTTATTGCCTAATAATACCGGACTATTGCAGTTGCACGCTGAAACACTGTCCCGGTCATCTCGCTTGCTAAGCTTTATGGACGCGTGCGCTGTAAAAGGCTGTTTCAGATCACCTGGTGGCAGGGGTATGGCGCGCTTACAGCGGCCAAAGAACTCCAAATGCAGGAACCCCGTAAAAGCTTCGATGCTAATGCTTTACTTTGCGGCACCGAAAACAGAATTTCATGATTAAGAATGTTGCAGTAATAGGCGCCGGAACTATGGGTAACGGTATTGCCCATGTTTTTGCTCAAAACAATTTTAGTGTCAACTTAATTGATGTTAGCCAACCGCAAATTGACAAAGCGCTTGCCACCATCACAAAGAATTTTGACCGACAGATTCAAAAAGGCACCGTTAGTGAATCTGATAAGCAGGCGGCGTTAGGTAATATCAAGACATTCAACAGCGTAAACGAAGGCGTTAAAGATTGCCAACTCGTTATAGAAGCAGCTACTGAAAACGTAGACCTGAAGCTGAAAATTTTTAAAGAGATGGATGCTGTGGCACCGGCAGGAGCTATTCTTGCAAGTAACACATCTTCTATTTCAATTACACGCATAGCTGCTGCCACTAAGCGCCCTGAATTTGTTATCGGCATGCACTTCATGAACCCCGTACCGGTAATGAAGCTGGTAGAGATTATTAATGGTTATGCAACCAAAGCTGAAGTAAGCACTGAAATAGCTGAACTGAGCAAACAATTAGGCAAGGTACCCTGCGTTGTACACGACTATCCCGGCTTTATAGCTAACCGTATTCTAATGCCTATGCTTAACGAAGCCATCTATACCTTGTATGAAGGCATTGCGGGCGTAGAAGAGATTGATACGATTATGAAACTTGGGATGGGACACCCGATGGGACCGCTGCAACTGGCAGATTTTATAGGCCTGGATGTTTGCCTGAGTATTCTGAATGTATTGCACGAAGGTTTCGGCAACCCAAAATATGCACCCTGCCCACTTTTAGTGAATATGGTTACTGCAGGCAAACTAGGTGTAAAGGCAGGTGAAGGGTTTTATACGTATACACCTGGTAGCAAAGAACTGGTAGTAAGCGCAAGGTTTAGATAGTTTCTTTTCCCCTGGTGAATATAGGCGGATCCTTTTGGGTTCGCCTTTTTTATTTGTCGGAGGTGTAGAAATACCGCAACGGCAACCCTGCTGTAAATCATGTGCTACACTGATTAGGCGCAGAATTCCCTAAGGGGCTCTGCCCTAGTTTTGGAAGCGGCACAGTAATAGATGTGCACAGGTTATGCACGGTGTCCATTTTCAAAACAATGGCTTGGTAAAACAGCCGAACTTTAGAAACGTAAACTTAGATTATGAAAAATGTAAAACATCTCCAAACACCTTCTTCGCCTGACGGGCTGTATGAAGCAAGGCAACAGGGCTTACATTCGAAGCTTATGACGTTTGCATTGATGATTGCACTTTTTGTCTTTCTTCTTTTCCAGGTAAACCTATTGCTGAAAGTTGGCAGCGCCGGAGCAGCAAATACTGAACAGCCTGCAGGCATAATCGAAAAACCATAGTTTTTTCTATTGAAATTTGTAGTCGAGCCTCATATCCCTGATGAGGTTCTCAAAGTCTTCCACTCTGTTTACCGGCACTTCCACCTTTAAAGTGCAAAACAATTGGATCTCCTGTTCTTTAATCTCAAGGTTTAGAGCTTTCACATAACGCATTACATCATTCATCTGCGTATAGTCGAAATGTAACACACAGAGTTTTGTTACAGGCTTTCGGATAATTGGTGCAAGTTGCAGAACCATTACCGCGGAAGTTTTATAGGCATTGATAAGCCCCGGCACACCTAATAAGGTTCCTCCAAAATACCGCACAACAACTATCAACACATCAGATAATTGCTTACTATCTATCTGTCCCAATATAGGCTTACCTGCAGTACCGGAAGGTTCCCCGTCATCGCTTACCCTGAAGTTATTCTTGTTAAGGCCCAGCCGATAGGCAAAACAATGATAGTTCGCCTTAGGATGAAGTTTTTTCAACGCCTGCAATTTCTCCTTGAACTCTTCAGGTGTGGTAATGGGGTAGAGATAAGCAATAAACTTACTGCCCTTGTCCTTGTACTCAGCAACGGCGGGCTGATTCACTGTATAATAATATTCGGCTGTCACCTAACTTTCTTTTTTGTTCACGTACCTCTTAATGCTATCGTCCCGGTACATGGTTGTATTTAATAGAACTGCATCTTTCAGTACCGGTGCTGCTATGTTACCCTGCAGGGATTTTGTATTGGTGATTACCCTCGCTTCATCCCAGGCATCCTCATCAATAAAACGCTGCAAGGTTGCTGCCCCACCTTCCACCAAAAGGCTTGTAATATTATTTTTACTACAATAGTCCAGCACAGCCTTCAATGCATGGTCTCCTTCGTACAAAATATAGATGGTGTGCCCAACACTCCCATCTTTAATCTTGTTGAACACAATGGTGGCCTCACCATCGCTTAAGAGGTTTACTGATGGCTGGGATCTTAGTGAAGGATCCAGTAACATCCGCAACGCATTCCTGCCACGGTGCAGCCGTGTAGATAATTTAGGATTATCCTCAATTGCAGTATTTGCGCCTACGAGTATAGCCATAGCCTCGGCTCTCCATTTGTGCACAACCCGGTTGGATAGTTCGTTACTAATAAGAAGCCGCTGGCCTTTTTGCCCAATCATGCCATTTGCGGTTTGTGCCCACTTGAGAATGATGTAAGGCCTTTTATTAAGATGGAAATGGAAGAACGTTTTATTTATCTCCAGGCACTCCTGTTCCAAAACCCCGGCAATTACTTCTACCCCTGCCCGTTCAAGCTTGCTTATTCCTTTGCCGTCGACTGCAGAAAAAGGATCTCGTATGCCAATCACCACTTTCTTAATTCCCTTTTCCACTATTAAGTCAGCACAGGGTGGAGTTTTACCATAATGAGCACAAGGCTCCAGCGAAACGTACAGTGTAGCCTCTTTAATCAAATGCCTGTCGGCTTCTTTAATGCTGTTAAGGCAATTCACTTCAGCATGTGCCTCCCCATATCGCTCGTGGTAGCCTTCGCCTATTATACGATCGTTGTAAACCAACACAGATCCTACCAGGGGATTGGGAGCTACGTACAAGCTTCCCATTTCTGCCAGTTGCAGGCAACGACCCATATAATGTTCATGGTTATTCAAGCGCTGCAAAAGTATCAGAATTGATACATAACATTGCGCCATGGTGTTACAGCAGGCAATGTCTTCGCTCACTCAGCTACTTCAACCCATCTATGATGAAGTTGAAGCTGCCAATATTGCCCGCCTGGTACTTGAAGATGTAACCGGGCACCAGCTAAGATCTATACGCCGACACGCACAACAATTGTTAACCCAGCATCAAACGGAAGCGATACAGGCAATCAGCAAAAGGCTTTTGCAAAAAGAACCCGTTCAATATGTACTGGGCAGTTGCTGGTTTTATGACATGCATCTGAAAATTGATCAGCGTGCGCTAATACCCCGCCCTGAAACTGAAGAACTGGTGGACCTTGTTGTAAAACATCTGAAACGGGCTCCTGCAGCTCATGTAATTGATATAGGTACAGGCAGCGGATGCATTGCGCTGGGTATAAAGAAAAATATTCCCGGCTGCCATGTTAAGGCTGTTGATGTAAGTGCTGAAGCCCTGGCACTGGCAAAAGAAAACGCCTCAAGACTTGAGGTTGATATTGAATTGCAGCAGTTGAATATATTAGACCCCGCCGAATGGCCTAAACAGGCCAATTACGACATTATAGTAAGCAATCCTCCCTATATTGCTGTAGAAGAAAAAGACACGCTGCACGCCAATGTAAAGGACTATGAGCCCCACCTAGCCTTATTTGCTCCGGCAGGGGAAGCCCTTGCATTTTATGACGCAATTGCCGCGTTTGGAAAGCAGCACCTTGCAGAAAACGGGCTTGTAGTCGTGGAAATAAATGAGAGGCTTGGATCTGCTACAAGCGAGGTGTTTCTTGCGGCGGGGTTTGGAAATGTTTCAATCAAAAAAGACATGCAGGGAAAAGAAAGAATTATAATTGCAAGCCTGATATAAGCTGTTACCTGTGAACCTTTTAAAATATCCATCCAGTATTTTTCCAAAACTCTTATTGTAAAGCCGAAAACAACCGCATAAAGTTGTAGGCTAAATCCTTAATTTGCGAGACAGAGACGAACCCATGACCCTAAGCCTAAACCACAAACTAAGAAAGTTATTAGCACTTCAGCAAGCGATCGACGTAAATCTCCTGGTTTCAATAGCCGATAGAGACGGAAAAATAAAAGCCGTAAACGAGCGCTTTTGCGAAGTATTTAAATACAACGAAGAGGAACTACTTGGAAGAGACCACCGGTTACTAAATTCCGGGTACCACCCAAGGGAGTTTTTCGAAGATCTATGGACTACCATCACCACAGGCAGGATATGGCACGGTGAGATAAAAAACAAATGCAAGGACGGTACTTTCTATTGGCTGGATACCGTAATTGTGCCCGTCTTCAATCACAGAAGAGAAATTGACGAATTTGTTTCCATAAGGGTGCTCATAAACGAAAAAAAGGAAGTTGAACTTACCCTAAAGGAAATGCATGCCCGTACATCAGGCTTGTTCAATGCCATTACGGACATGGTTACTATCTCCCAACCTTCGGGTAAAAGGGTATATGCTAACGAAAACTTTTGCCGCTTTTTCGGAGTTACCGAAGAAGAAGCATTAAAAATGTTGTACGTGTTCCAGGACGAAGGCGCCGACCCTGAAGATTACCTCAGGCAATTGGCTGCGTTATCAAAGGAGGAACCCACCATTTCCAACGCTCACCTGCTAAAAAATGCTTGCGGCGAGAACAAGTGGATCCTATGGTCTGAAACGGGAATATTTGACGGGGAGGGCAACTGCAAAGAGATACTCTCAATTGGCAGAGACATTACAGAATTAAAGGATAACGAAGGGAAGATAAAAAAGAACCTCAAGGAATTGCAGTTGCTCGATGTAATTACCCGCTCATCCATAATGGGTGAAGGGCTTGACCGTTTGGTAAAAGTGATTCTTTCTTCCTATACCAGCCTCATTCCGTCTGCCCTTGCCCGCTACTTTGCTTTTGACAAAGACAAAGAATGCCTTCAACTATGCTGCGAAAAGAAAGGCAGAGAGGTTGTAACGGTATCAGAGAACTTCACTGTGCCCCTGGATAAGGAGGCGCTTACTAAGCTAAGAACCGTGTATTCCCGCAACAAAGCATCGGTTGCAACAGTAGATGAGATGCTTGCAAAGGTTAAATATGCAGACCATTTTTGGTACAGCGACTTGCAGGAACTGAAGAAAAAATACGGGCAGGTTTATGTAGTAACCGCACTGCTATCGTCTGGTGAAGAGATAGCCGGGATGATAATGCTTGCCACCGTGCACCAGCCTGGATGCGACGAAATGCAAAGTCTCGACCGCATCAGTACGCAGGCTGCAGCTACCATTTCCAAGATAAACGCAGAACAGGAGATCATCAACCAGAAACAGTTTCATGAGACGGTACTTAACAACCTTCCTGCAGATATTGCTGTTTTCAACGACCAGTTTCAATATGTTTTTATCAACGATACGGCTGTTAAAGATGAGGGCTTGAGAAAATGGCTGATAGGAAAAACTGACTATGACTACTGTAATTATCGAAATCTCGATACCGGGCTTGCAGATACAAGGAGGCGCTACCTGGAACAGGCTTTACAAGGCAGACAGGTGCAACATGTGGAAGAGATCATTAACACTTCTGGAGAAACCAAGTACCTGCTACGCATTATTTATCCTTTGATGGCAAATAATAAGGTTACAAACCTTGTAGGCTACGGTATGGATATAACCTCGATGAAGAAGGCTGAGAAGGAGAAAGACGAACACGTAAAGCAATTGGAAGATATAGCCTTTGCCACTTCGCATAAAATAAGGCAGCCCCTGGTAAACCTGCAAGGCATCTTCAATATGATAGAAGCAGGTGAAGTGAGCGATGCAGAATTGCCTGAAATGCTGGGCCTCATGCGCATATCGCTGCAGCAAATGGATAAACTTACCAAGGAGTTGGGCGCTAACCTGTACGAGTATAAGAGCCAGTTGGTGCCAGCCTAACCATCCGTACGCTTCCAGGTGTGGCTAACGCCCACCCTGCCATCGAATGCTTCAATAGGGGCCTGTTCTTTGAACAAAGAAATGTTTATTGACAAGGCTTGTTCAAAGGCAGCGGCAACATCGTTAGCAATGTTCATTACAATGGTTTCGAGCAACGGGGTACGATGCATCATATGCCGTTTGGCAATTTGATAAACCTTTACATAATCGATAGTCTGTTCCAGTGATTCAACTGGTTCTACTGTATGTTTAGTTTCTATGGAGATATTCATAGTATAGCCACTGCCGGTTACGCCTTCACCGGTATGCAGCCCGTGAAATGCACTAAACTTAAGATCTTGCAAGTGTATCGTCATGTATAGCTTTTATAAAGCTCCAAGATACCGTTCCGCATCTAAAGCAGCCATGCAACCACTGCCTGCCGCAGTAACCGCCTGCCTGTAAATTTTATCCTGCACATCGCCTGAAGCAAATACGCCCGTCCTGTTTGTTCTTGAGCTACCCGGAACAGTTTTAATATATCCTGCTTCATCCATATCAAGCCAACCCTTAAAAATATCGCTGTTGGGTTTATGCCCTATAGCAACAAAGAAGGCGCTTACAGCAATCTTTTGCTCCTCATTTGTCACAACATTCTTAATGAGTACACCATCTACTTTCTGCTCACCCAGTACTTCCACCGTCTCACTGTTCCAGTAGATTTTTATATTGGCGCAATTCTTTACTCTGTCCTGCATTACTTTGCTTGCCTTCATGCCATCCTCCCCTTTACGAACAATCATGTGGACGGTAGTTGCAATTTTAGACAGGTATAAAGCTTCTTCACAGGCTGTGTCGCCTGCACCTACAATGGCCACTTCTTTCCCGCGGAAAAAGAAACCGTCGCACACCGCACATGCACTTACACCATAGCCGTTTAAACGCTGCTCGCTTGGCAGGTTCAACCATTTTGCGGAAGCACCGGTAGAAATTATTACAGCATCGGCATGTATTTCTTTCTCCTCGTCAATCCAAACCTTGTGTACGGGGCCTGTAAAATCTACAGCCGTAGCAAGCCCATAACGAACATCGCAACCCATGCGGCTAGCTTGCTTTTCAAAGTGAATCATCAGCTCAGGCCCCTGGATTCCCTCGGGAAAGCCCGGATAATTTTCAACCTCTGTGGTAATGGTAAGCTGTCCGCCCGGCTGGATACCCTGGTAGAGAACAGGGTTCATGTTTGCCCGTGCTGCATAAATAGCCGCAGTATAACCTGCCGGCCCGGATCCTATAATTAAGCAATGTACTTTTTCAATTGCATCGTTTGCCATGGCAAATGTTTGCAGCAAAAGTATTGAGCAACTGCCTAATGTTAATCCTAAATTACTAACAGTAAGCTGCACTAATGCCTGCCACCGGCGGTCTCAATAACGTCTAACCGGCCCGGCGAATGAATCTGCTTTTTCCTCCTGAAGCCTGCGGATAATAATCCTGCTGTTGCTACGCCTACTATACCTGCTGCTATAAGTATTGCCTTCATCTCAAACTATTTAACCATCAGGAGGCAATAGCTATACCAAGGGCAGGAAACGAAAGCCGTTAACACACGTAAAAAGACAATAAATAGTTAATGCTATTCTTCCGGCAGCGGGTTTCGACGGGTTGGGATTACAATCTTCTCATCTTCACTCAGGTAAACCCAAAAGTCGTACAGCTCAAATATGTCGCCCGGTACCTTGTGGCCGCTTTCATCCTGCCTTTCATAAGGACCGAGTATATTGCCATCGAACTTTAATTTCTCCAGCTTTTGCTCCGTAGTAAGTTGCTTAAATTCTTCTATTGACATATTGAGTTGATGAGGTTGCCTAAAATTCAGTTGTGCAAATATTGGGAATTATGGCAATAGTATAAAATTGAGCTTTTTAAAAGCCATAATCAACCACGCGCCTCAGGTAAGTTTTCCCCTGGAACACCCAGGTTACTTCATACCGGTTGCCTGGTTCCTCGTTTATGAGGTATACATAGATCTTCTTGCCATCGTTTGAAAGGAAAACATTGTTTCTTGTTTTCGACCGGTCTTCCTTGCGGGAAAACGTGGGGTTAAAGATGTCACTATAGGCTGCGGGAGGAATAACCACAGAATCGCCGTTTATAACAACAGCAAATTGCCGGATCTCCGTATTAGGCAGTTGGCCGTAGTTACCATAAAATGGCCTGCCGTCTATCCGCACCAGGTATTTATTGTTGTTTTCGGTATTTGTGTAATAGGCCATCTTGCGTTTACCCTGTACAAAAGGACCGGCTTCAAGGTGAATTTCGATGCCATCGCCTTTGAAGGATATAGAGTTGTTTGTAAGCGCAGCCACAGGTACGGTTTTGAGGGGCACTTTTCCTATGCTCTCATCTATGCCCGAAAGCGTAAAAGCAGCAAGATCGGCACGCACATCCTTCTCCTGCATCTTCGAAAAGTTCTCGCGCTTGCTTCTATAATCCGGAAAATCGGCGTCTTGCGCAAACAGGACAGTGGATATTAATAGCGATAAAAAAGTGATCAGTGGTCTCATATCTCCAAATTTATATAACAATGCTTTGCAATTAGCAGCTAGATCCAACATTAGCAAACCTCATACAGTTATAGCCCCTGAACGCTGCGGCACCGGTTGAACAATTTGATAAATGTCAGAATTTAGGGGTATAAATGACTGTACATTTGCTTTGAAGTGAATTATTATGCAACTATCTACGCTACTTAACCGGTTTAACGAGCCCGAAACGCTTAAAATGGCAAAGCTTGGCAGGGAAATGAGAGCAAAAGGAATTGACGTGATTGACCTTAGCCTCGGCGAACCTGATTTTGATACTCCCGGGCATATAAAAGAAGCAGCTATTAAGGCAATTAACGACAACTGGAGCCACTACACCCCCGTTTCGGGTTTCATGGATTTGAGAGAAGCTGTCTGCCACAAGTTTAAGCGCGATAATAACCTGGATTATAAACCTGAAAATATAGTTGTAAGCACAGGCGCAAAACAAAGTATTGCCAACGCAATGCTTGCTATAGTGGATGAAGGCGACGAAGTAATCATCCCCACACCTTATTGGGTCACTTATTCTGAGATAGTAAGGATAGCAAGAGGTGAAGTGAAGTTTGTAAAAACCAGCGTAGAGAACGATTATAAAATTACACCTGCTGAACTGGAAAAAGCTATTACACCAAAAACAAGGGCTTTTATATTCTCTTCACCTTGCAATCCTACCGGTTCGGTATATAGCAAAGAAGAACTAAAGGCTTTGAAAGATGTTTTTGTAAAACATCCCAACGTTGTGGTTCTGTCTGATGAAATCTACGAATACATCAACTACAGCGGCAAACATGAAAGCATAGCGCAATTTGATGACATCAAAGAGCAGGTGGTTGTCATTAACGGGTTAAGTAAAGGTTTTGCAATGACGGGCTGGAGAATCGGTTACATAGCAGCCAACTCCGTAATTGCCAAAGCCTGTGAAAAGCTGCAGGGGCAATTTACAAGCGGCACCAACTCCATTGCACAGAAAGCTGCTGTGGTAGCTTTAACCGCCGACCTGAAGCCTACACGCGATATGCTGGATGCATTTAAAGAAAGAAGAGAACTCGTTACCAAAATAATGAATGACATTCCGGGCTTTGTTTGCAACAACCCGCAGGGCGCATTCTATGTTTTTCCCCGCATAGACAGCTACTTTGGTAAGGTCTATAAGGATACTACCATTAGAACGGCTGAAGACATGGCAATGTTCCTGCTGAATGAAGCACATGTATCCAGCGTAACCGGCCAGGCATTTGGCGAAGACACATGTATCCGTTTCTCTTTTGCTAACAATGTAAAGAATCTCGAAGAAGGATTCAGGCGTATAAAAAAGGCATTGGCTTTATTAGAATCACCTGTGTATGCACAATAAGCTCCAAATGTTTGAAAACCGGTTGAACAAGGTTTTCAAACACAGGAGTAAGATTGCTGCAAAACAGAATGTCTCCTGTTATAGGATATACGATCACGACATGCCGGAGTTTCCGTTAGCCATTGAGCTTTACGATGACAAGCTTTCCGTGGCAGAATATTTAAGGCGCCATGGAATGACGGATGAGGAACACGAGGAGTGGCTGGCATCCACACTGGCCATCATTGAAAAAGCCTTAGGCATACCCACACATCATATTTATGTAAGGCAGCGCAAAAAGATGAGTCATCGTAGCAGTGGCGAGCAGTATGAGAAACAGGATGAGGGCAACCATTTTATGACCGTGATGGAGGGTGGACTCAAATTTCTTGTCAACCTACAGGATTACTTAGATACGGGCCTCTTCCTCGACCATAGGATAACACGCGACATGGTGCGTAAAGAAGCGGCAGGTAAACGGGTATTAAACCTGTTCTGCTATACCGGCTCTTTCTCTGTTTACGCAGCACATGGATTAGCCAAGACCGTTACTTCGGTCGATCTGTCGAAAACTTACCTGAAATGGGCGGAGGATAATTTCAGGATCAACCTATTCAAGGATGCGGATAAGTACATGTTTCAACAGGCTGATGTTAAGCAATATTTGAAAACGCTTAAAAAGGGAAGTTTCGATCTTGTTGTGATGGATCCGCCAACCTTCAGCAACAGCAAAAGAATGAAGGATATCCTGGATATCCAGCAAGACCATGTAGAGTTGATTAATGATGTGCTGCATGCAATGACGCCGGGCAGCAATCTTTACTTTAGCACTAACTTTACAAAGTTTCAGATGGATACCGATAGTATAAAAGACGCGCACATTAAAGACATCACCAAAGCAACAACGCCTTTTGACTTCGACAGCAAGCTGAAGCGCTGGTGTTACAGGATAACAAAGCAGTAGTAAGATCGGTTACATCCACCTGAGGCGTACCTATCGCTCGCGCATGCTTAGTCGCAGATGTCTAAGGGAATGAAGGATTCTCCAGGAAATTGGGAGGCTGCAACAATAAAGCTCATTGAAAATTTTAGCTTAATGCTCTCCAGGTTCGGTTCTCCGCCGTATGGCGGATCATTCTATGTTTTGGTTTCTACTTTAACCGAAGTAAAGTTATCACGGTAGAAGTCAAGTCCGTGTTCTCATGCTTAAAACTGTTGATGTCAACTATCTTATAACTTTCTATAAGCTTGTCACTGTTGAAAACTGATAGTGTGAGAAAATTGTCAGCGGAAAATACTTTTAGAGAAAAAAAGTCTTTGTCTTTTGTCGCAGATGCAGTTGTTGGCTCTTTGCATAGTTGAAGTCTTGTTGAAATAAATTTGTCCTTCCGATAAAAAGTCCAGCCTATATAGTCGCAGCAGTTAATGAGTTTATGGTTGTAATAAGTATCGCTTATAAGTCGCAAAGTGTCACTCAAAATAAATGAACTGTCTTTGTTGCAAAGTCAAACAATGGCTCTTTCACCTTCATGGTCTTGCTAAGTTTATTAGTGCCAAATTTAACATATAATGTCCGCTTTTCAGGTCTGTCACAATGAGTAGTGTCTGTTTGTGGAAAAACTCTTTAGAAGTACGGCGGCTCAAATGGCATTGCAGGCAACGGTTTCGGGCTTTGCGTTCAGGCGGGTTTCGGAGCACAAAACTGTCAGCCAGCACTGAACTTGAATAGAAGCACAAAGCTCCAAGTTTGCACGTCACCCCGCCTGACGCAAAACCCGTGTTATGCGGTCGTGCTTTTTTTCAATATCATTCGTCTTACTGATGTTTTTACAGTTAAATATTTCCCCCATAATGCAAGTGTCCGATATGTATGGTCGTCAATTATTAAATATCCCTCTTTGGTCATTCCGATAATTGTTGCTCCACAATATCCACTTAGCGATTTTGTTGTCAAGAATTTCCCATTTAATATTTTGTATCGCTTCTTCTTGTTTGGAATTTCTTTATTATCAATCAACGATGTCTTAAAGTGCTTGTCAGTGAAAGTAATGAAGCCGTTATTCTCCTTTCGTTCATGCAAAATTTTCGAACTTCTATAATATACTTTGGAGTCGGGTAGTATGCTGTCTGTTACTTCAAATTGTCCGAAAACAATAATGTCCCACTTCCCATTTAATGAATCAGTCGAGAAATTATGTAGTGTTGTGTCAAGCTGAATGTGTCCCAGTGAAGTATTGAAGCAAAATCGTCCTCTCGTTGTGTCAGTCTGCTGAAAAACACAAGTCTGGCATTTGTTGGCAATCTTAGAATAATTTGAGTTTAAAAGTTCATTGTCTTTTTCCCAATATGTACTGTCAATGTAGGCTTCCCATTTTTAGTACAGGTCAAAAGTAGAATTTAAAGAGCTATTGGGCGTAATGAAGCGAAGGCGTAGCCGAAGCGGAATGGAGCCCAATAGCTCTTTCCCGGGTTCGTCTGTACACCCTCGGCGGTAGCCCGCCGAGCGCATCATGAGGCCTGTTATTATTATACTCATCGATCCATTGTTGGGACACCTCCCTGACTTCGTCGATCGTATCGAACATATAAACATCCAAAACATGTTGTCTATAGCTCCGGTTAAACCGTTCGATATACGCGTTCTGAGCTGGTTTCCCCGGTTGGATGTACTTGAATTCAATCTCATTAGCATTGCTCCATGCCTTGGCTAGCTTGGCGACAAACTCAGGACCATTATCCATCCTTATTCTTTTCGGTTTACCATATCTATTTACCAGGTGTCTCAATACCCATAAAACCCGGCTACTTTTTAAAGAATAGTCAAGCTCTACAAACAAAACCTCTCGATTGAAGTCATCAATTACGTTGAAAGTTCTAAACTTAGTTCCGTTCGTTAGTACATCAGTCATAAAATCTATACTCCAGGTTTGGGTAAAACTCTCGGGAACTTCCAGCGACTCCTTTATGCGGGTGGGTAAACGCTTCTTTGCCTTACGCTTCACTTGTAGCTTCATCTGCGTATAAATCCGATGAAGCCGCTTGTGGTTTATCAGATGTCCATCAAGACGGGTCCTATCATAATACTTCCAAAATCCTTCCAGTGGCTGCTTTACAGACAACTGTTGTAATATACTTACAACTTCCTGATCGTTCTTAATAGAACGATAGCGCACAACGCTTCTACTGATTTTTAGCAAACGACACGCCTTGCTGATGTCTTTAGGCCGTTCTTTTCCCATCTCTTCTACTATCCTTCGCTTCTCGCAAGGCTTTAGAGCTTTTTTTCTATTATGTACTTAGCAGTATCCAACTCCAGGGCAAGATTAGCGTACATCCTTTTCAACCGGGCATTCTCTTCCTCCAACTCCTTAACCTTCTTAAGCTCACTAGCCTCCATCCCACCATAGCGTTGCCGCCATTTGTAAAGGGATGCCTTGCTAACCCCATGTTCCCGATAAATTTCTTCCGCCGACTTGCCAAGATCAAACTCTTTCAGGATACTGGCAATCTGGGTGTGACTGAACTTACTTCTTTTCATGTTTTACAGTTTTAAAGTTATGACAATAGTCTACTTTTAAACTGTACTGTTTCTGGGGAAGCTTACCTCAAGACGTGGATACAACATATGGTCTGTCAACTTAATGTCTTGTCCAAATACAATTGTCGAGATGAGGATAAAAGTTGTCAAGATGTATATCTTCTTCATAATTATCGTCTTTTTAGCATGCCGCATAACGTTGGACGGCTTGGCGTTGTGGCGATATTCTGTGTTCCGTCTGCCCACAACCAAAGCCGAATGATGAACTAATGTACAAGTTTTATTCTACTGCTCAATAGCGTTCGGTCAAGCTGGATATGCAGCACAATAGCGAACAAAAGCCGAAGTTTATTTCTTCAAGCCGCCATAACGCCAAACCGCATGTTAGCCGCATTGTTTAGTCGTTCAAGTACTGAAACTTGTCTTGATAAAACTCTATCTTAAACTGGTTTACTGGATTTGGAAACTGTTGATAATAGTGTATGTTGTTTCTATAAGGTTGGGCAAAACCTGCAATTCCAACATTTGCTTGTCCTGATGGCGAATACAATACAACGCATCTTATTTGTCGCCCGAAACGATTTGCGGGAATGGTGAATTCACTTGTCGCTGCATTATATGTCTGTTGATAATTTATGTGAAAAGCTTGAGTGAAAAGTTTTGCTGCACTATTCTTTCCAAAACGTGATGTAAAGTATATTGTATCAATTTCACTATCATTCAAAGCGTCACTGATTTGTTCAGTATTATGTACGATGTTATAAAGCAGCTCATCTCTCGTAACATTCTCGTTATCTCTATCGCATTGTCTAATTATATCGGTCACCCAAGTGTTATAGTGAGATAAAACCTGTTGGATTGTTGGAAGCGTCGCAAAGTTGTGTTGAGGAAATGCCCGACCAAGAATTTCCCAAAAGCTTCCAACGTTTCCATAATAGTAGGGAATAACAAAATTCGCTGTGAGATGTGGGTGAATTGTCCCTACAATCATCCGTCTGTCCGTATGGTTTACAGGATAATTGTCAATATACTCGTGAATGGTAGTGACTGGCATAAAAACTTGCGGCTAACTCTCAAATATACGGCGTCCAATCCGCCAATTCAAAAAAAGCAACCATTGGAAATCAATCACATAATCTTCGCCTTTTTGTATTAACACGGCGC
>JAEZDR010000181.1 GCA_023433265.1 Bacteroidota bacterium
CCCCAGGCAGGGTTGTAATAATTAGTTCCTGCCAGTTTATTTGCTTCTACAACACTAGCTGTCTGGCGGCCATTTTCAGTAGGCGCTGCAAAAACCACAAGCGATAACATATGATTTTGGTTGAAGCGCTTGTCTACCGCAGCGAAATAGCTCCAACTGTCATAATAAGTTCCGGGAACGTAACCTTCAGAAGCCCAACGTCTGCTGGCTGCTACTGCGAATGCCCAACCTTTTTTACTAATTCCAGTTCCGTGGAAGAAGTTGATACGGTGGGTGTAGTTACGGTTAGAAATAGCGTAACCAACACTTGTTTGCTTGCGCTGTTTGCTCGCACGGGAGTCGATATTAGTGGAGCTTCCGATATCACCGTAGCCAAAAGTGCTTGGTCTCAGGCCGATGGTAAGATCGCGGTTGCGCATTACATCGTTGAGGCCTCCCCATAGACCGAAAGGAGTAAAACCGTTGTCGAGGTTTTCCATCGGGATGCCGTTCATGTACAAATTATTTAATTCATTGTCGTAACCCCTAACCCTAAACCTTACGCTGCTCCAGTTGAAAGAGGCATTGTTGAAAAAAGGATCCCGACCAGCAGTCAGAACAGAGGAAACGTTTTGGGTGCTTCCATCGCTTAAATCTTCTTCGTCGAGAGAAATGGTTGGAATGTTATCGAGTACCTGATCCTTTAATTCCTCCATCAACGTATCACGCCGGGGCAGTGTATCGGACGGAGCTTTTTGTTGTGCAACTGCTACACTAAAGGGAAATGTAAGCAGGACAAGCCATCGCAATTTTCGCATAATTTAAAATATACAGGGTGCAAATGTATTAAGGGAATACTAAAACCTGTGGTAAATACCAGACATACAGGAAAATTTAAGATAGCGGCAACGATAAGACCAACAGCAGTTACTAAGTTTGTAACACAATTCCACATATGAAAAAGGTGCTTATCGCGCTGTTAATTGCAGTTTCTGCATATTCTGCCTCTGCCCAAAAACAAAACTTTCAGGTTTCTGTTATTTCGTTCTATAACCTTGAAAACCTCTATGATACGATAGATGATTTTAATGTGAGCGATGAGGAATTCACCCCTGCAGGAGAGAAAAATTATAATACGAGAATATATTTTGACAAGCTAGATAAACTTGCCGAAGTAATATCGCAGATTGGTGATGAGGTAACAGGAAAGCATGGTCCATCCATACTGGGTGTAGCTGAGATAGAAAACAAGAATGTATTAAAAGACCTGGCAGCCCATAAACTGATAGCCCACAGGAATTATAAGTTTGTACACTATGATTCGCCCGATGGCAGAGGCGTGGATGTCGCAATGTTCTACAATCCGAAGGACTTTGTGGTAGAAGACAGCAGGCCTCTGTATGTACAACTACCAGGCGGATCGAAGGACGCATACTACACCCGTGATATACTTTGGGTAACCGGTAAATTGCACGGCGAGACCATACATATATATGTTAATCACTGGCCGAGCCGCAGAGGGGGTGAAGAGAGAAGTGCACCAGCCCGGGCGGCGGCTGCGATGATTGCTAAAAACCATCTTGACTCGATACAAGCAAAAGATGGCCCTGTAAAAGCCGTTATTATGGGCGACCTGAATGACGATCCGGTAAGCCCTAGCCTAACCCATGTATTAAAGACTAAGGCGGTAAAAGAAGAAGTGAAGCCTGGCGAACTATTCAACCCGTGGGTGGATATGTACAAAAAAGGTTATGGCACCCTGGCCTATGCTGATGCATGGAATTTGTTTGACCAGATCGTAATTAGTTCACCCTGGCTGGACAGAAAGCAGGATGGTTTTTTCTTTTACCAGGCCAAGGTGTTTAATAAGCCCTTCCTCGTAGAAAACCAAGGAAGATACAAAAACCATCCTATGAGAACGTGGGACGGGAATGTTTATCGCGGAGGTTATAGCGATCACTTTCCTACTTATATCGTATTGGCAAAGAGGCCACAGTAAATATGTATCTAACAATGGAAAGGTGGCCCTGATATGGGTCACCTTTTTTGTTGATACCGAACAACCTATTTTTAACGTATTCCCAAAAAGAGCAAACATTAACAAAACAATTCACACGTGTTGATAAAGATCAGGGGCTCCAAGACGTCCTATATATAACTTGCTAATGCATTAAGAAAAAAGAAAAACGATATATATGACTTCTCCGACTTATTCGCTACAAGAAATAGAAAGGATGATCGATCATCTCGGTGAGTTCGAATTATCGATCCTTTTTCAATTGATTGAAGAAGAAAAGGAAATGTATTCAGCAGGCGATGTGGAGGGTATTTATTGCTTCCTGCTTTCGAGACTTGAAGAATTGAAAGTAGCACACCTGGTAAAGCACAGCAGATACTAGCACTTGTTTTTGAAGTTAAATAAAGCCGTGTACAATTGTTCATAGCTTAAACTCCTGATCTCTCCGGGCAGCATCCCTTCAAGGCTCAAATTTTGAATGCGCGTTCGTATCAATCTTAAAGTTGGGTAACCTACCGCAGCGGTCATTTTTCTAACCTGCCTGTTTTTGCCTTCCGACAAAATGATTTTGATCCATGGTGCCGGTATAGATTTCCTAAACCGGATTGGTGGCGTACGCAATGGCACGTTGGGTTCGTGTTGAAAAAGCGATGCAACAGCCGGTTGCGTTTTATGAATTTTGCCGTCGACATTAATTGTAACACCCCGTGAAAGTTGATTGATAGCTTCTTCAGTAATTGCTCCATCCACCTGCACCCAATACTCACGTTGATGCCTGAATGCAGGATTGAGCAAACGATGATTGATCTGTTTGTTATTTGTAAGGATAAGTAACCCTTCGCTATCGTAATCTAACCTACCGACAGGATAAACATCTTTTGGTACAGTAAAAAAATCAGCGAGAGTTTTCTTTTCTTCAACAGGTGAAAACTGGCTCATGACCATGTAAGGTTTGTATATGATGAAGTAAGAATTCATAGAAATAAAAAATCCCGCGGAAGCGGGACTTTGTTATATGGATGGGTTAGTAAGTACAGGAAATATTAATTTCCTATCACAATATTATAAAGCATTTCGATTAGAGCAAAAAAAATCATGAAGAATTTTATTAACAATTTTTCGGGGGCATGTGAATTGCTGCAATCGGCAGTTCGCTTACAAGCTCGTTGAAGCGGAAGAATTAACTGAAGTGGTGGCGTGCTTTACCTCTTTTACAATGTTACATTTGCAATGAAAATAAAAGAAATGAAATTCCCTTCGCCAGTTGATATAACATGGATTGCAAAATTGGTAAACGCTGAAGTGCTTGGTAACACAGGGTTACAGGCGACAGGCATAAACGAGATACACCAGGTGGAAGCGGGTGATCTTGTGTTTGTTGATCATCCCAAATATTATGACAAGTGCATCAACAGCGCTGCTTCCCACATCATCATCAATACAAAATCAGTAGCGGTTCCTGAGGGAAAAACTTTTTTAGTGGTGGAAGAACCTTTTGAAGCATACTTAAAAATTGTGAACCACTTCAGGCCATTTGTTGCAGCAAAACAGCCGTTGAGTGCAACCGCGATAATTGATGAGAGCGCTATCATCATGCCCAATGTTTTCATTGGGCAGCATGTGAAGATTGGAAAGAACTGCATCATTCATCCGAATATAGCGTTACTTGATTACACGGAAATAGGTAACAACGTAATTATACAAGCGGGATCGGTTATAGGCAGTGACGCATTTTATTATAACACAAAAAAAGATCGTAATGTTTGGTATCGCAAGATGCTTAGTTGTGGCGGAGTGATTATTGAAGACGATGTAGAAATTGGTGCAGGCTGCACAATTGACCGGGGTGTTACTGCCTTTACGAGAATTGGCCGTGGAACTAAGATGGACAACATGGTTCACATAGGCCATGATACGCAGGTTGGCAAGAACTGTTTGTTCGCCGCGCAAGTAGGCATTGCGGGGGCCACTACTATTGAAGATGGTGTGGTGCTTTGGGGTCAGGTTGGAGTAAGTAAGACGCTGACGATTGGAGAAAACGCGGTGGTGCTTGCGCAAAGTGGTGTACCTTCTTCACTGAATGGAGGCAAGACCTACTTTGGATATCCTGCGGAGGAAGCATCCTATAAACGAAGAGAATTGGGTTGGATTAAGAGAATACCAGAGTTGTGGAAAAAGGTGATGGATGGAGCTTAAATCTTACCTACCTGTCGGGAAGTTTGTAGCGATGTTTGAGTTGGACGCAAATTGTCTCGATGGCTGCTTTAATCGGAGTGTATTTGAACGCAGGGAACTGCCTGAGAAGTTTTGAATTATCGAAGTACACTTTTGCCTGGGCGGTAGCTGCAGTTTCTTTAGTGAGCATAGGCGTCTCACCCGAGAAAATGCTTTTAAATGCCTCAAGCCTCCAAACTATTGATGCGGCAAGGGGCGAAACTCTTTTATAAGCGGCTCTCGTTTTAAAACAGGTGGCTGCTGCGCGGAACACCTCTTTGAAAGGCAGGTTTTCTCCGTTAAGCAAAAAGCGCTGATCGTTTATTTTGTTCTCCATCAGCATTATCATTGCGGAGACTACATCCTCAACATATACAAAGCCACTAACGCCCTCTGTGTAATATTTAAACCCGCTATAAGCTGATTTAAACAACTCAGAAGATCCCTTATTCCAATCGCCGGCACCTAGTATTATTGTCGGGTTTACGATGACCGTTTTTAAACCTTCTGCCGCGCCGCGCCACACTTCCATTTCTGAAAGAAACTTTGTTTTACCATATTCACTGCCCCCGGTTTGTTCGCTCCACTTACTGGTTTCATCTATCATTTCGCCCGGGCGCATTCTACCCAAGGCAGCAACAGAACTAACAAGCAACATTTGTTCTACGCCTGCGAGCAGACATGCGTTTACAACATTCTTTGTACCCTCTATATTAGTTGTATTCAACACATCTTTCATACCGGGGCTAAACGAAACGATGGCTGCGCAGTGGTAAACCTGTTGTACCTCTTGCATTGCCTTACTGAGACTGACTACATCAAGTACATCGCCCCTCACCCACTCTACCTGCGTTGCAAACTCCACAGGAGGTATAGCATTCCTGTAAAGTGCTTTTACTTTCTCGCCTTTTGCAACCAACCGGCGAATGAGGTGAGAGCCAACTAAACCAGTTCCGCCTGTAACAAGAATTGCCATGTAGTTATGATGTACAGTATTAGTAATTATAAAACCCTTTCCCTGATTTACGACCGAATTGTCCCGCATCAACTTTGGCTTTTTGCAAAGGAGAAGGCGTTAGTCGCAGTGGTTGACCAAGCGCCTGCCAGACAATATTGCTAACTGAGTAATTCACGTCCATTCCAATCAGGTCCATGAGTTTAAACGGCCCCATTTTGAACCCGCTGTTTTCCATCACTGCATCCACCGTTTCCGGGGTGGCAATACCCAACTCAACCAACTTCATTGCTTCGAGGTAGAAATGCCTTGCAACACGGTTAACAATAAAACCCGGTGCATCTGAACAAATGACAGGAGTTTTGCCCATGGCTTTTGCCACCTCAGTTACCCGCTTAACAACGGCTTCGTTTGTTAAACCGGTCTTTATCACTTCAACCAACTTCATTACCGGCGCGGGATTGAAGAAGTGCATGCCTACTACGCGTGCCGGGTTATATACAGCCGAAGCAATATCCAGCACCGAGATAGATGAAGTGTTGGTAGCAAAAATTGTTTCTTTGGTATTGAACTCCGCCAATTGGTTAAACAACTCCACTTTTTGATCCTTTACCTCAACGATTGCTTCGATAATTAGATCGGCTTTACATTCACTAATTGAACTGGTAAACATTATCCTTCCCAGAATTCCTCCTGCATCGTCTTGTGACAATTTGCCTTTTGATGCCAGCATACCCAATGACTTTTCAATTGCCGATTTGCTTTTTTGAAGCATTTGGTCATTAACATCAAACTGGATCGTAGCATATCCTGCCTGAGCAGCAAGTTGAGCTATACCGCTACCCATGGTGCCGGCACCGCATACACAAATCGTCATGAAGAAACTTTATTTAGTGGGAACAAAGAAAGTAAAATAACCTAAGACCGGCAGAGGCAATCAAAATGCGCGATTCCCAGTTGGTGGCTGCCTAGTTAAAAAAGAGACTTCGCTTAAAAAAATATGGCCTGCCCTAAACAGAGCTGGCCGTTGCTAACCTATGAAAAACACCTATTTTATAACCAGCCTGGGCTAGTTGTTATTTCTATTTCTTCCGGGTTCCCTGCCACCCGGGCCGGGCCCCATGCCCCTACGCTCCTGGAGTTCCCTGCGAAGAATGTCGCGGAAGTTCCGCTCAAGCGTATAAATCCTATTTACCCTTTCTTCAGAACCCAAAACTTTCTGGAAGTCTGACTTATACTTTTTTCGCACGCTCAGCGCTTTTTCTTCAAAAGCAAGCTCGTCACTTTGGTTATCAGTCCGTGCTTTTTTTAACTCTTCGAAATACGTGTTGTAAAGAGGCCAGAACTTTTGCGCTTCTTCGCTTGTAAGGTTGAGTTCTTTAGTAAAGTAGGCGATCTTAACTGCCTCTACTCTTTCGCCCATTCTACCTCCGCCTGGTTGCGCCGCACAAAAATAACCGGAGAGGAAGACAAACGATAATGTTATGATAAGATTTTTCATGATTTAAGTTTATTTAAATCTCTTTGGATGCGTCCTGGCCAGATGAAGGAAGTTGCTCCAGGTATTGTTCCAGTTCTTCTTCGGCCGCATTGTCAATAGCGCTCTTCAGGTTGATATCCTCAACCGGAACAGTGTAGCTTACATCGTATAAGGCGGGAGAGGCAGCAAGAAAATACTCAATCTCGTTTTCAGGCAGCTTTTCCATTTCTGAAGCAATGTTCAGTCTCCTTAGTTCCTCCACATCGATTCTTTGTACAGCAGCCACATCGCCACCCACCCCTTGTTTGCCCACAAGTAAATATGCGCTGAAGGCTACGATAGCAAAAACAGCAGCAGCCATTGCATACCTTGTGGATCGCCTGAAAGAGTGAACCGGTTTTTGAAGTACAGGTTGCGAGACATGGGTATTTTGCTGGTGCTTTCCGGCTACCAAACTTTCAAAATAACCTTCCGGGACGCTATAAACGTTTTCCTTCTGTATTGTACTTAGAAAGGGAGACAATTGCTTTAACTCCTCAGTTACCGAAATAGCACTATCCGCTTTTATTCTTTGGATCACCTGTTGAGGCAGGTCCTGAAAATACGTCTCGGGGATGCTGTAATGATTAACAGGAGATGGAAGATTAATGGTTGTTTCCGTAACGAGAGCAAGGACGTTCGCGGTGAGGCTATCGAAATAACTATCCGGAACCTTAAAGGTGTTTTTTGACTCAATGGCTGCAACGGCCGGGCTTATTTCCTGCAACTCTGTTAATATTTCAAGCTTCGTTTCCATCACACGTCATTCTGACTGGTTTAGACAGAGAGAGTTTAATGATTTCGTAAATAATCCTCAATTTTTTTGACAGCATGGTGATAGCTGGCTTTTAGCGCCCCTTCACTCGTATCCAAAACCCGGCTCATTTCCTCGTAAGGCATTTCGTCGTAGTACCGCAAATTAAAAACAAGGCGCTGTTTTTCGGGGAGTTGTTGAATGGCTAACTGAAGTTTCCACTCAAGTTTCTTTGGATCGAAGTGATTGTCGGCCAATATTTTATTAGAAAGATTACTTTCTACCTCCTCGTAGCTAACCGCGCCACGCCGCTTCTGCTGCTCCAGGAATGTAAGGCTTTCATTAGTGGCAATCCGGTACAACCAGGTGTAGAGCTGACTGTCTTCGCGAAAGTTTTCCAAAGCTCTCCATACTTTAATGAAAACGTTTTGAATAACGTCGTTAGCATCGTCATGGTCAACCACCATGCGGCGAACGTGCCAATAAAGCTTCTCCTGGTATTTCTTCATGAGAGCCGTAAAAGCCTTCTCCCTGGTTTCGGGCTGCCTGAACTGGTGAAGTAATTCCTTATCATCCGGTTGCATGTACGAGCTAATTGAAACGTAAATATATATTATACAAAACGAAATGGTTGTGTAGGGACTGCGTTTCACTCCATGAAGAAATGAATCTAGCCGTAAACGGGCGCCCGAATTAAAGAAAACAGGAGTTGAAAGATATACAAAGCTGGCTTTGGCAACATGGAAAGCCGGGCGAAATAGCGCTAATGTTGTGTAGCCGGTAACATCAATAGGACCTATCCCTCGTATGCCTGATGAGGCTAATACCGGAGGCGAAGAAGATGGCCCCGAGGATACCAAACACAATAATTGCTTTGATATTGCGGGTACCAGCGCCTGCATACACAAAATACCATGCGGCTGCTATCAGGCCGGCAATTCCAAGAATAGTGAGAGTAATTCCAAATACCTTCTTTTCCATCGAATTGATTTGATAGGCTTATAAATCAAACTATATGCCCTGTTTAAACTTACTTAGAGGCACCGAAGCAATCTTTATACAACATTGTAACTACTTCGTTAAAGAGCTTTTCTATTAAATCAACTCCCCTGTTATTTGCCCTAACATTCTTTGATTCATGGCAAAAAACCTGCCCTCTGCCGATTATAGGCGCAGTGTGGTAAAACTATTTGAGCTGTTGCAACAAGACAAGCACAGGCTTTATGCTATATATGGTTTTGCCATTTTTGGCGGGCTGGTTCAGCTTTCCCTTCCTTTAGGCATACAAACCATTATTAGCCTCGTTCAAGGCGGGAAAGTAACTACAAGCATTATTCTGTTGATTGCGTTTGTTGTTGCAGGCGTATTCCTCAACGGACTCTTCCAGGTGAGGCAATTAGAACTTATTGAGACAATTAAGCAAAGGCTGTTTGCCACGTATGCCTTTGAGTTTGCAGATAAACTCCTGCACATCAACCTCGCCAAATACAATGACTACTACCTACCCGAAACGGTGAACCGATTCTTTGATACCCAGACATTGCAAAAAGGTCTTGCAAGTGTTTTGAAGGACATTCCTTCCGCTTCCATTCAAATACTGTTTGGCCTCATACTTCTTTCGTTTTACCATAGCGTTTTTATTGTGTTCGGTATTTTGATTTTCCTCATTCTATTCCTCATCCTTAAAATCACATCTCCGCGGGGCATGGCAAGCAGCATTGCGGCAAGTGATTATAAATACAAAGTTGCCGGTTGGCTGGAGGAGCTTGCGCGTACCATTCGCAGTTTCAAACACTCGAGGAATGAAGCCCTGCACCTCTCCAAAACCAATCAATTAGTAGAAGGCTTTCTTGAGCGCCGCACCGCCCACTTCCGGATTTTAAAAATGCAGTATTGGAGTCTTATTGCTTTCAAACTTGCCATCACTCTTACGATGCTTGCTGTGGGTGTAGTTCTGCTTACCAGCCAACAACTTACTATCGGGCAGTTTGTTGCAGCTGAAATCGTGATTCTTATGGTGATGACGTCGGTAGAGAAGTTCATAGTGGACCTGGACAAGGTTTACGACATCCTCACTGCGATTGATAAGCTAGGAAAGATTTCATTCAGCGATGAAGAAGAGGAAGGCAGCACTGTTCTACAACCTACCCAAGAGGGCCTCAGTATATCTGTGCAGGATGTTGGATTTAGTTATGCAGACGGTAAACAAGTTCTCAGCAACATTGACCTGCAGTTGCAGCCGGGAGAAAGGCTGTTAGTAAAAGGTAAATCAGGATCTGGCAAATCAACTTTGTTGAGGTTACTCAACGGTTCATACAGGAACTTTTCGGGTCGCATACTGGTAAACCACCTCCCTATCACTAGTTACCAGTTAAGCTCGTTGAGAAACGTGACAGGTCTATTACTACACCAGCAGGATATATTTGAAGGCACCATAAAAGAAAACATAACAATGGGGGTAGATGTATCGCCACAGGCAATCAATAAAGTGGTGGATTTACTGGAACTATCATCATTCATTAGCCATTCTCCGAAGGGCATTGACACGATGTTATATCCTGCCGGACAACATTTACCCTCCACTATCATTAAAAAGATTTTAGTTGCCAGGGCTCTTATGCCTCCGCGGAGCTTACTGTTGCTTGAAGAACCGACCTATAACCTTGAACCGGCTGTTGCAGCGGCTTTAATGAACTACCTGGAAACGGAGATGCCTAACTGCACCCTTATCATTACCAACTCCGATGACTCACTTAAGCTTTCGTCTAATTTCAAAATCGTTACTATCACGGATGGCAAAATACAGTAATATAATGAGCCCGGCCGAAAAGCGTTGGCAAACCTACCCGGCTTTTGATTCCATCTATCAAATCCATCGCAAAAGCTCTTTACAAAAATGGCTAACCGCATTATTGTTGTTACTCATCATCACCCTTTTTCTGCCATGGACACAAAATATCAGAGGTACAGGAACTGTAACCACGCTGAAACAAGAACAAAGGCCTCAGCAGTTGCACGCCATTATTCCGGGAAGGATAGAGAAGTGGTATGTAAATGAAGGCGACTTTGTGCAGGTGGGCGATACGCTGATAAAACTTGCAGAGATAAAAGACGATTATTTTGATCCGGAGCTTCTAACCCGCACACAGGAGCAAATTGCAGCCAAGGAACAAAGCGCAGCCAGCTACCGCAACAAGGCGGCAACTGCCACGGAGCAGGTGACTGCGCTTGAGCGCGCGCTAAACCTGAAGTTGCTTCAGCTTGACAATAAGCTTAAGCAGCAGGAACAAAAAGTAGTTAGTGACAGCATGGAAATGTTAGCTGCACGTAACGATATGGCTATAGCGCTCAAACAATACCAAAGACAAAAAAGCTTATACGATTCAGGGCTTGTTTCACTCACCCAACTGGAGCAACGCAACCAGCTTTTGCAAAATGCAAGAGCTAAGCAAGCGGCTGCAGAAATAAAGCTAGGCAATGCCAGGCAGGAGCTACTGGTCCTAAAGCTTGAACAATCGGGAACAGTGCAGGAATACAGCGATAAGATTTTGAAAGCAAAAGGAGAAAGCTATCAAAGCCAAAGCCAGGCTGCCGGAAGCAGCGGAGATGTTGCCAGGCTAAAGAACCAGTACTACAATTACGATTTCAGGAGAAAGCAGTATTACATCACAGCACCACAAAGCGGGCAGGTAACAAAAGCGCGAAAAGCTGGCATTGGCGAACTGGTAAAGGAAGGCGAGATGATTGTGGAAGTAGTTCCAGATAACCGGGATCATGCAGTAGAGATTTTTGTACGGCCGGTGGATATGCCTTTGGTAAACGAAGGGCAGGATGTGAGGTTGGTATTTGACGGGTTTCCCGCCATTGTTTTCAGCGGCTGGCCGGAAGCCAGCTATGGAATTTTCGAAGGCAAAGTAGCTGCCGTTGAAACGTCGGTGAGCGATAACGGCATGTTCAGAGTGCTGGTGGCAGAAAACAAAACAAACAAACCTTGGCCTGCAGCCATCAAGATGGGTACGGGTGCAAGTGCAATTGCCCTGTTGAAAGACGTTCCAATTGGATACGAGCTTTGGCGAAAGATCAACGGCTTCCCACCCGAGTATTATGTAAAAGAACCCAAATCAGCTAAAAGGAAATAGCATGAAGCGGTTTATCATTTTGCTTCTATGTTTGGTTGGCTGCCAGTTGCTCGCTCTTGCACAAGAACCCAGGTTACTTACAGCCGAAGAGTTTATTGCTCTTGTACGGCAGCACCATCCGCTTGCGCACGCAGCAACACTTGAAGTAGAAAAGGCGAAGGCTATGCTAACAGCGGCAAGGGGCGGGTTCGATCCGCTGCTTGCTTACAGCAATGCAACGAAAGATTTTAAGGGTGTAGATTACTACAACATCAATGAAGGAAGCCTTACCGTGCCTACACCCTTTGCATTGAATGTAAAAGCCGGAATGGAATACAATCAGGGGTATTACCTCAACCCGCAATTGAGCAGGGGAAGAACTTCGTATGCCGGACTAGAAATACCGCTGGGCAATGGCCTTTTGTTCGACAAACGAAGGGCAGAGCTGTTGCAGGCACGGATCAATTTACAATGGGCAGAACAGGAAACAAGATCCCGGATGAACAGCTTGCTGCTCGATGCATATTCCAGCTACTTTTCATGGGCAGCGAGTTACCAGCTAAACGAACTATATGGCAGGTTTATTAACAATAATGAAGAACGTATAAAAATGGTGAGGCTTGCATGGCAGCAGGGAGAAAGGCCCGCTATTGATACGCTTGAAGCAGTGGTGCAAATGAAAAGTTTCATCCTCTTGAAGAGAGAAGCAGAAGCTGAATTACAAACAGCAAGGTTACAACTCAACAGCTTTTTGTGGAACAACCAGGAAGCAATTGCCGATACCATGAACATTGCTCCTGTGCCCCTTAGCAGTCTGTCGGCTGATATAGCTATTGAAGCTCCTGGTATTGTAGTAAATACAAACCCACTGCTGCAACAAGCAAGGCTTAAATTAGGTAGCCTCGACGTAGAACGAAGACTTAAGTTTCAGTCGCTCCTACCCTATCTCAATGTAAAGGCTAACCTACTGAACGAGAATTACCAACCATTCAAAAACATCAACCCAAACTATGCGGCGGGCAATCATAGTTTCGGCATCAACCTCAGCATTCCCCTGCGCCTGTCTGCGGCAAGGGGCGAGTATCGGCTTGCCCGGCTGAAGATTGAACAGGCAAAGCTTGAGCTTTCCGCCAAAACGATGGAACTAAATAACAAAGTGCTTGCACTTACAAACGAAGTAAAGCTACTGGAGCAGCAACTTGCTACAGCCATTGAGATGTATAATGATTACAGCACCTTATTAAGAGCAGAAGAAATAAGGTTCGCCAATGGAGAGGGCTCACTTTTTATTATCAATAACCGCGAACTGAAGGTGATTGAAGCGCTTCAGAAACTGGTGCAGCTAAGGTTAAAGTGGCTGAACACTGCAAATAAGATGCAGGGCATTACTGGTGTGCTGCAATAAAAAAGCAGGCCTCCCGGCCTGCTAAATCATCCAAACCCACTGACCATCCCCATGATAGAAACAAGAGAATCTTACAAAAAACGAGTTGATATACGTTTTCAATCTTTAGATACCGGGAAGAGCTTTTACGTTCGCTCAGGATTGTTAAAAAGATAAAAAATCCATACCCGAGGTAAAAAAAGGCGGGCTTTTTACAGCCCACCTGAACACGCACCCCTGATCTAACGAACAAATGAAAGCGTTTGCGGCTTGTCTTTATGAGCCGTCATTATAAAATATTGCCCCGGAGGCAGCGTTGATACATCGATGGATAGACCCATTCCAGAAACCTTTATCCTCCGTACAACTGCACCCTGGCTGTTTACGATACACAACTCCCCTGCTGCAAACAAATCGCCTGAAATGCTAAGCCTGTCTTTCACCGGGTTGGGGTAAACCTTCAAACTTAATTTACCCTCTCCGGCAATTGTGAGAGTCAGCGTCTTGCTGTAAGCCGAAGTTCCGTCTTTATCAACCTGTACTAACCTGAAATAGTGAACCCCTGGAGCAAGCGAACAAGTGAGATATTTATACACATGTTCACCAGCCGCCACTTCGGTAATTGCTCTGAATTGTTTACCATCTCTACTATGTTCAACAATGAATTCTTTATTGTTTATTTCACTTAAAGTGGCCCATTCTAACAAGGCCTTATCCTGGACGGGGCGGGCAGTAAAATACTTGTAGACCACGGGCGCTACCGTCCCTGTCGTCATCGATTTAGCATACAAGGTATTATTAACCACCCTATAAGTAAGCACAAGCTTGTTGATTTGAGTGGTATGCAACAACACATGGTTAACATCCTCCTGTGCGGCGGTCGCTGCAGACGAAGAGAGGTCTTGCCAGGCAGATCCACCTGCAACAAATTTCTTCATCCATACCTGGCTCTTTCCACCGCCGGCTCCATCAGCATACGCGAGGTAGATATCATTCTCCACTGCTGATATGGATGCAGCCATAAAACCTGATAGTGACACAGGCTGCGTCCCTACAGCAGTCCAATCTGTTCCGCTTAGGACGCTAACGAAAACCCCGAGGCCTGGTGAAACAAAACTGATATAGAGTTTACCATCTTTATTGAAGACCATTTTAGGAGTATAACCTGCACTTGCATTTGAAACAATTGCAGTGGTGCCTGCATCCTTCCAGGCGGTGCCATCAAAGTGTTTAACTACAAGGCCGCCGCTATTATTGTTTAAAGACTGATCGTTGTAAGCTACATAAACTTTGTTTTTGATCACAGCGATGTTGATGCCTTCGTTAATGAAGATACCGGTAGGCCCATCGGAGAAGCCTGCAGGACCTAAGGTTTGCCAACCTGTAGCAGGACTACTAAGCTCGAAAACCTTTACAACGACCCTGTTTCCCAAAGATTCATCAGCGTATGCTACATAGAGTTTCTTGTCTGCGGCGGTAATGCCTGTTCCCCTGGCGGCCCCTGCAGAAAAAGCAGTGTTACCTACTTCCAGCCATTTAGCTGATGAGGGCTCGTACTTCCGCACAGTAAGTTTACCTGCATCTGGCGTTCCCATGGGTTCGGAATATGCTGCGTATACGTCCTTGCCATCGCATGTTACAGGAAAGAAATCATTGTATGGAATAGCGGGGCTGATGGCTCCGAGGTCTTCCCAAACGTTGCCGTCAAACTTTCTAACGTGTACTTTAAAATCATTCAGGTTATTGGGGCCGGTACGATCATCAATGTAGCTCATGTAAACTGTTCCATCGCTTGCAACTGCCGAGTAGTGAACAAATGCTGCCGTTTCTGAGATAGATGTCCCTGATGTTTCCGAAGGCCCAAGCGGCATCCATGCCTGCGCAAAAGATGCGAAGGCTGCGAAAAAAGAAAATAACGTGGTCAAAGTAAAATGTCTGCTCATATCGCTGTTTTGAAAAAAGGCATCATGCCTTTATAGTATTGAATGTTGATTGCAGTAATTACGTTTACGTTTCGAAAGGGTTGTTAAAGACTACTTAAAGCGAAGCATTGTTAGTTGCTTTTCATCCGTTTAAGAGACAAGTAAGATTTTTACATCAACCAAACTGCCTGGATGTTTACCCGATGCTTTGGCCCACTCATCAACGTCTGTGGCCGGCAGTCTTACTTAAATTATCAGTCCTTAAGGCGCCTTTTCTAATGCATGTATTCATAAAGCGTCACCTGTGTTACATTTGCGCGATATGCCGGGCATTTTCACTATCTCACTCGACTTTGAACTTCATTGGGGTGTCTTTGATAAACGCAACAAGGAGCAACGCCTTACCTGCTATCGCAACACTATAGCGCTTGTACCCGAGCTGCTTCATATGTTTCAGCAATACCAGGTACATGTAACCTGGGCCACTGTAGCTTCATTGTTCGCTCGTAGCTATGAAGAGTGGCAGAAGCTTAGCCCACAGTTGAAGCCTACTTACGCTAATACAGCAAATTCAGCTTACGTATATATTGATAAAAATGGCTTTGATACCGTTGCACACCTTGCATCAAAAGAAGTATTGGAGATAGAGCAATATGAGGGGCAAGAACTGGCAACGCATACTTACTCGCATTACTATTGCCTGGAAGAAGGACAGACCGCCCAGCAGTTTGACGCTGACCTTAAGGCCGTGAATGCTGCATCTGATGCTTTGGGAGTACCAAGGCCTACCTCTATTGTGTTTCCCAGGAACCAATTTAACCAGCGCTACCTATCTGTTTGTTACCAAAACGGCATCACGGTTATCAGGTCCAATCCGGCCAAATGGTTCTGGAGTGCCATTACCGAAGAAAAGACTACCCTGGTTAGAAAGCTGCTACGCACCGGCGACACTTACTTACCTATTGGTGGAAAGATGACCTACCCGCTAAGCGCCATCAAACCTAAAGAAGGAATGCCATTGGAGCTTCCGGCCAGTAGGTTCCTGAGAAGCTACGACGCCAAAAGGCCGGTACTGAATAAGCTAAGGCTGCGCCGAATACTGAATGAAATGACTTATGCAGCCGAACATAGCGAGTGTTACCATCTTTGGTGGCATCCTGAACAGTTTGGCGATTACCCGGCAGAAAGCCTTGCAGACCTCACCATTATCCTTCAGCATTATCGTCACCTGCAGCATAAGCTGGGCATGACGAGCCTGAACATGCGGGAGTATCGCGATATAATTACTTAGCTGCCGCATTCAATTAGCCTGGAGGAGTAAAACACATTGTATTATCTTAGCACATCATGCGCAGGATACTCCTTTTGTTTCTTTGTTTATCTACTACCTTATTGGTAATAGGGCAAGACATTCCGGCGAGGCCTAACCCGCCCCGGCTGGTGAATGACTTTGCACAGGCGCTTTCGCCTGAGCAGGTGGCAAGCCTGGAACATGAACTAGTGGCCCTGGACGATAGTACGAGTAACCAAATAGCTATCGTGCTGGTAAAAACCCTTAATGATTTTCCTATTGAAGAATACACGCTGAGGCTTTTTAGGCAGTGGGGTATTGGCAATAAGAAAACGAATAACGGCGTTTTGATCTTTGCTGCCATCAACGACCGCAAAGTGAGAATAGAAGTTGGATATGGGCTGGAAGGCGCCATACCCGACATTACGGCCAGAAGCATTATTGATAACGAAATAGCTCCCGAGTTTAGGGATGGAGACTACTTTAGGGGACTGCACGCTGCTGTAGGGGCTCTTTCCAAAGCTGCCGTAGGCGAATACAAAACCAAACGTGAGCGCAAGCGCGATGGCGGTGGAGGTGGCAGTAGCATTATTACGATAATTGTTGTGATCTTTATTCTCCTGTCGTTATTAGGAAGACGCGGTGGCGGAGGCCGAGGCGGCGGCATGATAAGCAGGCGCGGCTATGGCGGCTTCTTTCCACCCATTTTTATGGGGGGAGGTGGAAGCAGTTGGGGCGGCGGCGGTTTTGGTGGAGGAGGTTTTGGCGGCGGAGGATTCGGCGGCGGAGGATTCGGCGGTT
>JAEZDR010000011.1 GCA_023433265.1 Bacteroidota bacterium
GTGTATAGAAAGACAAGTTTAGCACTAGTAGAAAGCTAATTGTTCTTTACCCGCGAGGATAAAAGAGCGAATAGATCCGGTTAGTTCTTCAGATGCAACGGCTGGTATTTTTTGCATTATAGGCAGTTTACCCTCCATAAATGAAATGATCTTATCTTTTAACTGGTCTTTTTCGTATGCCACCTGAAGTCCACATGTTTTTTCCAGCATCCGGCAGGTTGCTAATTGATGGTCATTCCGGGTTTCCTTTAGTTTGCCAAGGCGAGGAAATACAATCAAAGGCTTTTCCATCTGTGAAACCGAGAGGATGGTACCGGTACCTGCGTGGGCTAACACAAGGTCTGCCTTTTGTATATAACTGCTATAGTCCTTCGGCTCTATATAATCGAGGCATTTGATATTAGCAGGCTTATATTTCATTCCATACACCTGCGCTATTATCTCCTGATCACCGAATAACGGGGCTAGTTCATCAACCGCCTCTATCATCCTGTCAAATGGCAGTTGGCTGCCTACTGTTACAAATATCATATCATTACATTTCCTGAGTAAACAATTTTAGCTGATGCCAGATGTGGCCATTGTGTGTAAACACGGTCTGCGAAAAGCCCACACATCTTTCCGCTGATGGATATTTTTTCTGCATGGCAGAGTGCCTCAATCCAGATCGTCTTTGCACCCATTAATTTGCCTATAAACAGAGCGAGTACGCCTGGTGCTGCCCCGGTAGTTACCACTACATCAGGCTTTACTGTGCTCATGACTTTGTACATTTTCCAGGCTACTAATGGCAGTTTGAAAGGATTCCATCTGCTGAAGTCGGGTACAACATGAAATTCGTGACCTTTAAAGGACGACGCAAAGCTTTCGTGGGTGGACATATAAATCAGGTCCATACCGCGGAAAGCGGGTTGTAACCGAAGCAATTCCACCACGTGGCCTCCGCCTGATGCTACACCTAATACTCTCATAGTTTTAATTCTTTTTTAGACAGGCAGTAAAACTGTTTCTGTTCAATATCATTGTTAGGCAGCTGCCGATATATCGGTAGCTGATGTTGTTTCGTTGTTGTTGATGTTTGTTTCCTTTTGCTCTACAACAGGCGTAAGAATCATTGGAATCACCTTCGTGAGTTTTTGCAGCGCGAGCTGGAAACTGGTAATAGCGAGCTGCAGCCTGTTTTCTGTTTCGTAATAAGGCAAACCGAATCTGAGGATGTTAAGCTTTTCACCATTATAATCATAATCAATGATACACTTACAATGCACCCCATTTTCGTTCAACTCTCGATATAGCTCGTACGGATGAAAATGAGTGAAGGCTATAGAGAGCAAAGGCGCTGCATTTGTTTTGTTTAGTATCTTATACTGAAGTTCAAAACGATTGAGTACCTGCTCAAGTTTCTCTCTAAAGAAGCTTGAAAGCTCAGCTGAGCGTTGCAATACCGTTTCTGTACCTACTTCTTTGTAAAGTTTCAGAGCTTCAAGAATTTCAGCATACATGATGAAGTCCTGGCCACCCTGCAAACTAAAACGTTTTCTCCTCTCCTCTCCTGCTACACCAACGCCGTTCCAATACATGCCCCCTAACCATTGCTGAAAGTTCTGTTTCATCCAAACAATACCACTTCCATGTGGACCAAACACCCATTTATGAAGGCTGCCAATCAACACATCGGCAGTGCCAAATGGCAGGTTGTACAGGCCAATTGCCTGGGTAACATCAAGGATTAGTTTGCACTCAGGTGCCTGGCGCTTGATAACCCTGTTCCATGTTTCATATGCAGCAGTATTACCATCGGCATAATAAACCTGCGAAATGAAGGCAACATGCGGCTTTATTTGCTGAACCCAGGCTGCAAGCCTATCTTCATTTTCTATTACTTCGTCGCTTACGTAAAACACATCATACTCCGGAAGATTTTCGAACACGCCAATTCCGCCAGGATGCTCATGGTGGGTTGTCATCACCCTTATTGGACCATTTCCTTCCTTATAGAATACCCTTAGCATAGAAAGCGCGAGCAGGTTGATAGTCTGGGAAGTACCATTACCTATCGAGATCTCGTATCCATTAGATGGCCATATCTCGTTACATACATTCACCACTTCGGCCAACTTAGCTCTGCCTTCTTCGTATAAGCCTATCGGATTGCCCGAAAGTTTTGCGGTAGTAGAACTGTTCCATCTCACATCTTTCACCGTTGTTGAAACCGTACCCAAAGTGCCGGGATTGAGGTTTAAGCGATCAGTATGAAAGAATGTTTTCCTGAAAGCTTCCCAGTCATTGCCGGTACTGGTACTAAAAAATGAAGCAGAAGGTGTTACTGCTTCTGCTTCTACATTAATGTTTTCTGCAGGCACAATCATAAGCACAGGCGTTTCTGCAGCCTCTTCGTTGTACTTGCCCTGGAATGCATTTATATGGTGGGTAAATGCTTCTACTTTAATCCTATGCTGGTGTTTGGCAACTATTTGCAATGTTTCGCTAATGATATCCTGTATAGCCGTTACCGCCACATTGTTTTCAACGTGCTGAGCCATCACTTTGATATCGTATTTCTTTGCTTCACTTTCGCCACGCGGATCAAATACATGATTTACCGTTACATTAAAACCTAATGGCTCCGCCAGGTCTTTTACATAAGATGCCAGTTCATTTATCGAGTTGTTAGCCGCAGTAACATGGTTAACTACCTTATGTTCGCCGCGTTCAGGTATTTCGCCCGCAATAATCTCAAGTGAGTTTACTGCATCTTTCATAGGCATTATACCTGTTGTTTGATTCCCTTTACCGTAGATGGTTAGAGGATGCCCGGCAACAGCCTGGGTTATGAAACGATTTACTACAGTACCGAAAATGTCATCATAGTCAAAGCGTGTATAAAGTTTGTCACAATCCAACATTTCATCAATATAAATACCGAACAGCGTCGACTGCATTACCTCGGTTATGCGTAGTCCCCATTTACGCGCGGCCATACCTACATAGTTGCTGTCGTTTATTTTGGATATGTGATACACATCGTCACTTTGACGAGGGAAAGGCATGGGCTTAGCCGCTGTTTTGCCATTAAACTCAGGATAGAAATAACCTTCTGCTATATCAATTCCTCCATTGCAATATTCACCCATGGATCCCATCTTCACGATATGGCAATCCGGCAGGTGTTTGCGCACTGCCCAAAGGAGACGCATATTATTGCCTTCATTGTTATTTATCGTATATAGTGATTCTTCAAGGCCTAACATGGAGTAAGGTGCAGAGCACTGCTGGGCCATGTGATAAATTGTATGGGGCTTTTCTACCTTGATTATATCTTCTAAAAGACTACTGTTTACATCCATGTAAACATAGTGGAGGTTGTTTTGTCCGTACACTTCCCTGAAGGCTTTTACCCTTTCTTCCAATCGGGAAATTGGAACAAGACTGTCAGAGCCTATCTTCTTTACGGTATTACGCCTCCATTCATTGTCGGCGATAATAATTTTTGTGTTTGGGCGGCTAACAGCAAGCTTTAGTGCGATAGGCCAGCCATAATATCCATCTCCTCCCAGTACTAAAATCGTCTCTCTCATACATTTCCTTTCTAAGTGCGTTAATAAATCGTTGTTTAACGTTATTCAAACGCCGTTCCATTCAGCTTTTAACAGGGCGATTGTTCAACCTCCCATAAAAAACAACAATATTTCCCGTTAAGCATCAAGCAATTATTGAGAGAAAATATTTTCTGCTTTTTTTATGTCGCCTGTTTTTATAGACTGATTTGTTTAGCAAGTCAACACTAAAAGAGACCAGACTGGAACAATTAAACGTTGTGGTGTGAGAAAGTCCATGTAGTTCTTATTGCTGTTTTCGGTACTTGTTTTGATTGAATTGAGCCACAATTATCAGTACACATATATGTTGAACGGAACAATGCTGCAGTATTTCCACTGGTACTATCCCAACGATGGATCGCTTTGGAGTAAACTTATAAAAGACATTCCCCTGTTAAAAAAGCTTGGAATTAATGCAGTTTGGTTGCCCCCGGCTTACAAAGATTCCTCAGAAGGAAAATATTGCGGGTACGATACCTACGATTTGTTTGATCTTGGGGAATTTGATCAAAAAGGAAGCGTGAGGACAAAATATGGAACGAAGGACGAGTATATAGCTGCGATTGAAGCGGCCCATACTGCGAACATCTGTGTTTACGTCGATATTGTAATTAACCACAAAGCTGGAGCAGATGAAACTGAAAAATGTACGGTTGTTAAGGTAAATCCTGAGAACAGGAATGAGGTCATTAGCGAGCCCTACGAAGCGGAACTTTATACAAAGTTTTCGTTTCCGGGAAGGGAAGGAAAATATTCTTCGTTTAATTGGGACTGGAACTGCTTTACGGGAGTGGATTATTGTGCAAAGCCTCGCGAGAACGGCATCTTTAGAATATTGAACGAGTGGGGCGATGGCTGGGAGAACACGGTAGCACAGGAGTTTGGAAACTATGACTATCTCATGTTTACCGATATTGAGTTTAGAAACCCTGTAGTACGTGAAGAACTTAAGTACTGGGGTCGCTGGTATTACGAGCTTACTAAATTTGATGGGGTTAGGCTGGATGCAGTGAAACATATTGCTCCAGAATTCTTCAATGAGTGGCTCGACTATATGCGAGCCTTTGCTGGTAAAGAGTTCTTTGCTGTTGGTGAATTGTGGACTGGTCACGACCTGCCGCTGTTACAGGAATTCATTTCCCAGACCAATAGGAGGATGCACCTGTTCGATTCCATATTGCACAGCAACTTTTATAACGCAGCTAACCAGGGAAAAGAATTCGACCTGAGGAACATATTTCAAAACACTTTGGTTTCAGTGGAACCGGAACTTGCAGTCACACTTGTTGACAATCATGATACCCAACCGCTGCAAGCCATGGAAGCCCCGGTGCAGGAATGGTTTAAGCCCCATGCATACGCCCTAACGCTGCTTAGGAAGGAAGGCTATCCTTGTGTATTTTATGCTGACCTGTTTGGAACAAAGTATTCGGATAAGAAAGACGGCAAGGATGTTTCGATAACCATGAATGCGACAGCAAAGCTCGACTTGTTGCTGCAGGCAAGGAACAACTTTGCATACGGGGAACAACACGATTACTTTGATGATGCTAATTGCATTGCTTGGGTTAGAGAGGGGCTGGATGAAATGAAGGGTTCTGGTTGCATTGTTGTTCTTACAAATGGCGATAATGCGTCTAAGCACATTACTGCAGGACCTCGTTTTTGCAACAAACAAATGAGAGACTACCTGGGTAATGTTACAGAGCTAATACAAACCGACCACGTAGGAGCAGCGGAATTCCCCGTTAATGCAGGAAGTATTAGCGTTTGGGTTTTGAACGCTTAGACCAAATAAGAGAGAGATCAACAAAGGCGTCGGTAGAATTGTGCTGCTTCATAAACGAAATGGCCTTTGCCAGAGCTACCCGCTGCTCTTGCCGAGGCCATTTTCACTAAATAAGGTTTCCTATTTTAGGTAAGCTGAATACATCCAAACAGTCTTTTCCTGTTCACGGATATAATCGCTCATTAAAGCATTCGTACCCTCATCGTTTGCATCCGCTGACATTTGCAACAATTCGCGTTCTACCTTGAGCAGTTCTGTGAAACCGTTTACCACTTCCTGTACAGCTTTTCTACCATCGCTGATATTGCTGATTTCTTTTATCGAGGCTGTATTCACATATTCTGTAAAAGTATGCATCGGTGTTTGACCTAAAGTTAGAATACGTTCTGCCACCTCATCTATTTTAATAAGCGCATCGTTGTACAGTTCCTCAAACTTAACATGCAGTTCAAAAAACTTTTCTCCTTTAATGTTCCAGTGAAACCCGCGGGCATTTATGTAGAATAACTGAAAGTTAGCCAGCAGGTTGTTTAACTTTTTAGCAAGTTCAGCACTGCTTTTTGCTTCAAGGCCTATTTGATTGGTTTTCATAATGCTATTTTTTGTAAAACTATAATCGTTTAATACAGGGAGTATTGACAAAAATCATACTCCGACCGGTTTTAGGGTGGTCTCAAGTTTGCAGCTTTCTAAAATATGATTGAGAAACACTCCATAAACGGCAAAAATATCTGGGTAAAAGTTGATGCGCACCCTATACTTCGGGAGAATTCCAATGTGATTCCCACCGAGTATTTCACGGCGAGTTGTTATGAAAAAGATCCATCGGATGCGCAGGCTGAGGGCCGTACGGTTAAGGACGAAAACGGTGAGGCAATGTTGTTTGAGAGCCCGGTGGCTGCATTAAGCGCTGCAAGACGGCATATTGAAGATGCTGGAAGAGAAAACAGAGGACCTGCCTAACCTGGAATCTTGTTTTACCTTGGGTTGATGCCTGATCGGAAAAAAAAGAGGTTGCTCCTATTGGAACAACCTCTGGAAATCATCAAACAATATGTTGATTACTTGATTTCTACTTCAGCGCCTGCTTCTTTCAGTTTAGCAGCAAGGTCTTCAGCTTCTGCTTTAGAAACGCCTTCTTTAACTGCTTTAGGAGCACCGTCTACCAGGTCCTTAGCTTCTTTAAGACCTAAACCTGTAAGCTCTTTTACAATCTTAACTACACCAAGTTTACCGGCACCAGCGCTCTTAAGGATAACGTCGAATGCAGTTTGCTCAGCAGCAGCAGCAGCGCCACCACCGTCTCCACCACCACTCATTACCACTGCAGCAGCAGCTGGTTCAATTCCGTAATCAGCTTTCAATACATCAGCTAATTCCTGTACTTCTTTCACTGTTAAGCCAACAAGTTGTTCGGCTAATTGTTTTACGTCTGCCATTTGTTTTACTTTTTAACCGCCTTCATAGTACTTTGACGTGGTTACTCCGGCGGAGGTTATAAATGTTTGCCCTGTTTTAACCTCAAGAGCATTGGTTTAAAATATTTAATTACTCTGCAGCAGGAGCCTCGGGTGCAGTTGCGCCTTCAGCCTGCTTCTCATGATGATGAAGAAGTGCGGCCAATACACGCTTAGCAGGACTCTGCAACAAGCCAATAACTTCACCGATAAGTTCGTTCTTGGTCTTGATTTGAGTAAGCGCCTTCAGGTTGTTATCGCCTTCAAACACGTCGCCATTGATGAATGCCGCTTTTAGCGTAGGTCTTTCGCCATTTGTTCCTTTACGGAAGGTGCTGAGAATAACAGCCGGATCTTTTGGATTCTCGGAAAACATTAACGCAGTCACGTTGTTTAGAGAAGCATACATGCCGCTGTACTTTTCAGCATCAATCGACTCAAGAGCTTTACGAATGAGGGTGTTTTTAGCTACCTTCATTTCTACCTGCTTGTCGAAACAGGCACGACGAAGGTTTGAGATTTGTGCTACAGTTAAAGACTCAGTGTCAGTAACGTAGAAGTTGTTGTATTGAGAGAACTTTTCTTTTAAAAGTTCAATTACTTCGTTTTTTTGATTTTTAGTCATACCAAGATGGTTTTAAAAAACCGTAGTGCTACTGGTTTTTAGTGAACAACAGATTTTGTGTCAATGGTAATACCCGGGCTCATTGTAGCCGCCATACTTACACCTTTTACATAAGTACCCTTAGCTGCAGAAGGCTTCAATTTAAGCAGGGCGTTAATCAGCTCCTGGCTGTTTGCCGCAATCTTGTCGGGAGAGAAAGAAATTCTGCCGATAGAAGCGTGAACAATACCTGCTTTGTCTACCTTAAACGCAATCTTACCACCCTTAACCTCGTTTACAGCAGCAGCTACATCGTTAGTAACCGTACCGGTTTTTGGGTTAGGCATCAGGTTACGAGGACCGAGTATCTTACCCAGTTTACCAATCTTAGGCATAACAGAAGGAGTAGCTACAATAACGTCTACATCCGTCCATCCACCTTCAATCTTTTGAATAAATTCATCCAATCCAACGAAGTCAGCACCTGCCGCTTTTGCATCTGCTTCTTTATCAGGAGTGCAAAGCACGAGTACGCGTTTTGTTTTACCCGTACCATGTGGTAATGTAACTGTACCGCGAACCTGCTGGTCAGCTTTCTTAGGATCTACTCCAAGGCGTACGTGAATGTCAACAGAACTGTCAAACTTGGTGCAGTTGATGTCTTTAACCAGCGTAGACGCTTCTTTAAGTGAGTAGCTTTTATTTTTATCAACCTTTGTCTCGGCTGCTTTTCTTTTCTTAGTGATTGTTGCCATGATTAATTCAGTTTAGTTGTAAAGAAATTACTGTGCTGCCTCCCATGGAGCTGAACCCTCTACAGTAATTCCCATACTGCGGGCTGTACCGGCAACCATTTTCATTGCACTTTCTACGGTAAAACAGTTTAGGTCAGACATTTTGTCTTTCGCAATTGCCTCAACCTGGTCCCATTTTACTTTTCCTACCTTTTCACGATTACTTTCTTTAGAACCTTTCTGAATCTTAGCAGCTTCCATCAACTGGATGGCAGCAGGAGGTGTTTTGATAACAAAGTCGAACGACTTGTCGCTATACACCGTAATAAGAACAGGAAGTACTTTGCCCATTTTGTCCTGTGTCCTGGCATTGAACTGCTTACAGAACTCCATGATGTTTAGACCTTTAGAACCAAGGGCTGGTCCGATAGGAGGTGCGGGGTTAGCCTGGCCTCCTTTGGCTTGTATTTTTACAAAGCCAGTGATTTCTTTTGCCATTTTAATTGCATTTTTGGTGATAGCGTCAACTCAATATGAATTGACTCCCAAACAAAATCTTCTATAAAAAGAACTTTGGGGCTGCAAAAGTAAGGTTATCAAACTATAAAAACAAGTGAAAAGCAGCAACCCAGCCTCTCCAACCGCTTAGGTCCTTCCCTGCCCTTGCTGCACTTTATTGTCCTTTTTGGCGCTGCTTTTATTACACTACCTTTATG
>JAEZDR010000108.1 GCA_023433265.1 Bacteroidota bacterium
GCCCATCACTGTAGACTGCGTAATCTTTGGTTTTGAAGAAAATGAGCTGAAAGTATTGCTCATCCGGAGCGACCTTGAGATATTCAGGGACAAATGGAGTTTACTAGGAGACTTTGCAAAAAATAATGAAGAACTGGATGAAGCAGCCCATAGAGTGCTTAAACAACGAACGGGTATGGCTGATGTGTACCTTGAACAAGTAAAAACCTTTAGCGGGCCTAACCGCCACCCGGGAGGGAGAGTGCTTACTGTAGCCTATTGCTCGCTTTTGAATGTGGAGCATCATGAGTTGAAAATACATGACAACGAGTTGCATTGGCATAGCGTAAATACATTGACTGAGATGGCTTTTGACCACAAAGCGATACTTGACTATTGCTATGAGTGGTTACAAAAGAGGATACAGGAACATCCACTTGCTTTCAACCTGCTGCCTGAGAAATTCTCGCTCCGCGAACTCCAAAACCTCTATGAGGCCATTATGGGTATTAAGCTGGATCGCAGGAACTTCAGGAAGAAGTTTTTTGCAATGGACCTGATGGTTGACACTGGTGAAATTGAGGACGATGTACCGCACAGGCCGGGTAAACTGTACAAGTTTAACTTCCAGAAATACGAAAAGAATAAACGAAAATGGACTGGAATCGACTTTTAACCGGCGAAGTCGCGGGGGCCTGAAGGGAGATAAATATTTTTGGTTATTGTGTAAATCGTACACATTTTTGTAATTGATAACGATTGTATAGCTTATGAAGAGATTTTTTACCCTCCTGGTGCTACTACTCTGTGGTGCGCAATCTTTTGCTCAACTATTAACATGGAGCCCTTCCTTTATTAAAGAAACGGACAACAATGTGGTGATTGTAGCAGATGCAACCAAAGGCAACCAAGGGTTGCTTAACCATACACCCACCACCGACGTTTACGTGCACATAGGCGTGATAACTAATCTCAGTACCGGTCCTTCTGACTGGAAATATGTAAAAACAAGCTGGGGCACCACAACGCCTTCGGCCCAGGCTACTTACCTGGGAAGCAATAAATGGCAGTTTACAATTACGGGCAATCTCAGAACCTATTTCGGGCTAACAAACGCCTCTGAGAAAATTATCCGTATCGCTATCCTTTTTAGAAGTGGCAACGGAAGTAAAAAGCTTGCGAATACTGATGGCAGCGATATGTACATTCCTGTGTACGAAGCAGGCTTGCATGCAAGAATAGAAAAGCCAGAAAAAGAACCAAAGTACAATGCTGTGTCTGCGGCAGTGAATGCAAGCGCCGGAGATGCCATACCCGTAACAGGTGTGTCCAGCGAAACAGCGAAACTCAGGGTTCTGTTTAATGGCGCACCAAAAGATTCTGTTCTATCCGGCACTATTATCAATACTACGGTAAATGCTGTAAGCGGCGACAACCAGATAGTGCTTGAAGCAAGTAACAGTAATGGTATTAAATACGACACCGTTAGCTTCTTTATCAATACCCCGGTTAACATTGCACCTCAACCTGCGGGCACTATTGACGGCATCAATTACTTACCCGGCAATACATCGGTAACGCTTGTATTATATGCTCCTAACAAAACAAGGGTGGCTGTAATAGGCGATTTTAACAACTGGACACAGACCGTAGGATACCAAATGAACCGTACCCCGGATGGCAACCGTTATTGGATAACCATTACAGGGCTTACACCGGGAGTAGAGTATGCCTTCCAATACCTGATAGACGGAACCATTAGGGTGGCTGACATCTATAGCGAAAAAGTGCTTGATCCATGGAACGACCAATACATACCGGCAAGTAATTATCCTTCGCTTAAAACATATCCCGCAGGGCAAACAGGTATTGTTGGCGTGCTGCAGACCGCAAAGCCAGCCTATAACTGGCAAACCACAACCTATTCCAGGCCTGACAAACGCAACCTGATTATTTACGAGTTGCTTTTGAGAGATTTTGTTGCAGCACAGAACTGGCAAACGTTGCGCGATACGCTTTCATACCTGAAAAGACTTGGAATTAACACAATTGAAATAATGCCCTTCAACGAGTTTGAAGGCAACAATAGTTGGGGATATAATCCTGATTTTTTCCTGGCGCCCGACAAAATGTATGGACCGGAGAATACGCTTAAGCAGTTTATAGATGTGTGCCATCAAAATGGAATAGCTGTGGTAATGGATATCGCATTCAATCATGCGTTTGGTCTTTCACCCACAACACAGATGTATTGGGATGGTACAAATAACAAGCCCGCTGCCAATAGCCCTTATCATAATCCTGATCCCAAACACCCATACAATGTTGGATTCGACTTTAACCATGAAAGCCAGGCTACAAAAGACCTTTTACATAGAGCTATCCGCCATTGGTTGGTTAATTACAAACTAGATGGATTCCGCTGGGATCTTTCTAAAGGCTTTACACAGGTAAATTCAGGTAGCAACGTGGGCCAATGGGGTAACTATGATGCAAGCCGGATTGCTATATGGAAAAGAATTTACGACAGCATGCAAGTGGCATCGCCGGGATCTTACAGCATACTTGAGCATTTTGCTGATAACGCTGAAGAAATTGAACTGGCCAATTATGGTATGCTGCTGTGGGGTAACCTTAACTATAACTTCAGCGAAGCTGCAATGGGTTTTGTGGCCAACTCAAACTTCCAGGGTGGCCTGCATGTAAACAGGGGTTGGGCGAACCCACACCTGGTTACGTATATGGAAAGCCATGATGAAGAAAGGATGATGTACCGCTTGCTGAATTTTGGCAACTCAAGCGGCTCGTATAATACCAAGAGCATAAACACTGCCCTAAAGCGAGTGGAAATGTCTGCAGCTTTCTGGGCTATGATGCCGGGACCTAAGATGATGTGGCAGTTTGGCGAACTTGGGTACGATCAGTCAATTAACCGTTGCCCTAACGGCACAATTAATAACAATTGCCGCACAGATCCGAAACCTATTTTGTGGAATTATAAAGCCGATGCCAATCGCGCAGCGCTTTACAATACCTATTCAAAATTATTTGCGTTAAGAAATCATCCTGATTTCCTGCCCACTTTTGTTACTAATGATGTAAGCTATTCATTGGGTGGTGGCATTAAGTGGATGAAAGTAAACTCACCCTCATTGAGAGTGATGGTAGTGGGCAACTTCAACGTGGTAGCAGAGACTACAAACATTACCTTCCAAACCCCGGGGATGTGGTACAACTACCTTGGCACGGGAACCTTTAATGCTACAGGAAGTTCTCAATCTATCACACTGCAACCTGGTGAGTTTTATGTGTATCTCGATCGGGATGCGAACCTGATTCTACCCTTAGACCTTCTTTCTTTTACTGCTGAGAGAAAAACCGAAGGTGTGAAGTTGCATTGGTCAACAGCCAACGAGCAAAACCTGGAGCTTTTCCAAATACAGAGATCTACTAACGCCCGCTTCTATAATTCCGTATCTTCTTTACCTGCACAAAATGCTACTTCAGGCAACTACAATTATATAGATGCTGATGAGGTAGCCAGGAACTACATAGGCAGGTTGTATTACCGTTTAAAGATGGTGGATAAGGATGGCAATTACAGCTATTCAAACATTGCCATTGTTAAACCCCTGCAAGGTGAAGCAGGCGTAAGGATTTATCCTAACCCTGTTACCGGCGCAACATTGACTGTTGACTTTGATAATGCTACAGGAAAGAAAGTGACGGTGATGATTGAGGACCTAAGTGGCAGAAGGTTGGCACAGCAACAGGCAACAACTACAGCCGCTGGTAATGCAGTTATTGATGTAAGCCAACTGTCGAAAGGCATATATGTGTTGAGGATGGTAGCCGGAAATGATAGTTACACACAAAAATTTGTTCTCCAATAGATATTTAAATACTCAAATAAACAGTAATTATGAACCCCAAACGATTGCTATTATTGATGCTGGCTTCGCTGTTTTCCTTTACAGTGCTGGCTCAAGACAGGGTTGTCACCGGTCGTATCACAGACGCTGCAGGCCTTCCATTGGTAGGTGCGTCTGTTCAGGTAAAAGGAACAACCATTGGCACTACTACAAACACAGACGGGGCTTTCAGCCTCAAAGTGCCCTCCACAGCTTCTACGTTAGTTGTTACTTCTGTTGGTTATACCCAGCAGGAAGTCACTATCGGCACAAGCGCAATGAATGTCACCCTTCAATCAGCAGCAGGTAACCTCAATGAAGTAGTAGTGGTAGGCTATGGTACACAAAGAAGAAGAGACGTAACAGGAGCCGTAGCTACCGTTACATCAAAAGATTTTCAAACAGGTGCTATCCAGAGCCCTGAGCAACTGATTGCCGGCAAAGTAGCAGGTGTACAGGTTATACCCAGCAGTGGAGCCCCGGGTGGCGCAGCCACGATAAGAATCAGGGGAGGTGCTTCGCTTAATGCGAGCAACGATCCGCTTATTGTTATTGACGGTGTTCCTGTAGCAGGTGGGGTATCAGGTTCCGCTAACCCGTTGAACATGATAAATCCTGATGACATCGAATCGTTCAACATATTAAAAGACCCATCTGCCGCGGCTATCTACGGTTCCAGGGCTTCAAATGGCGTAATACTCATTACTACCCGCAAAGGAAGGAAAGGTGCTCCGCAATGGAATGCTGCCGTTCAAGTGTTTTCACAAAGCCCTACTAAGACAGTTGATGTGCTTTCGGCCGATCAAATAAGGAGTCTTGTTTATGCAAAAACAAACAAAGCAGACAGCGCAAAGGTTTCAAAGTTCAGTACAGACTGGCAGGACGAAATATTCCGTACTGCATTTGGACAAGATATTACGTTAAGCGTTTCAGGTGCTGCAATAAATGGCAAGTTGCCATACCGGGTTTCAGGTGGATTCCTAAACCAGGACGGCATCTTAAAAACCAGCAACTTTAAAAGACAATCGCTTGCACTTAACCTTACTCCAAGGTTCCTTGATGACCAACTGAAAGTTGAAATCAACATAAAAGGAGCAAGAACAACTAACCGTTTTGCAGATGAAGGAGCAATAGGAAGTGCTATCGGGTTTGATCCTACCCAACCTGTTAGGGTTGATACCGGGCAGTTCGGTGGTTATTTTGAATACACTGAAGGTTCGCAGGTATGGGGTACAATGGGTTATGTTCCAAAGAACCTGGCACCACGTAACCCGCTATCGTTGCTTGAAATGCGTAAAAACAAGAGCGAAGTCTACCGTTTACTCAGCAACATCCAACTCGACTATTCGCTGCCATGGGTAAAAGGTCTCCGTGCTAATATGAATGTGGGTTACGATTATCAAACTGGCGAAGGCAACGATTGGGGATCTCCTAATGCCGCCGCTTTTTATGGTAACTATAAAATAGACACCACGTTCGGCAAATACCCTGGCCACCCTTGGGCTAACGCCGATGGCAGAATGGATAGCGTTTACAATTATGGTGGTTTCAATAACGATTATAAGAGCAAAGCTGCTAACCTGCTTTTTGATTTCTACTTGAATTATGCAAGAGACATCAAGAGCATAAATAGCCGCATAGATGTAATGGGCGGCTATGGCTACCAGGATGTGAAATACACTAACTATAACTTCCCATCACGCCGTGCAGACCGTTCAATTATAACTACACCGCAATTTGAGGTTGACTACCCCCAGTTCACTCTTATCTCTTATTACGGAAGGTTGAACTATACTTTACTAAATCGATACACTTTAACTGTAAACGTTCGTACTGATGGAACTTCCAAGTTTAGCAAAGACGGCCGCTGGGGTTTCTTCCCATCCGTGGCAGGTGCCTGGAGAATAAAAGATGAGAGGTTTCTGGCTAACTCCAACACAATTTCAGAGTTGAAGCTCCGTGCAAGCTATGGTATAACCGGTCAGCAGGAAGGCTTTGCATTCTATGGTTACATTCCAAGATACCAAACCAGCGAAAATACCGCCCACTATCAGTTGGGTAATACTTTTTACAGCATGAACAGGCCAATAGCTTACGATCCGGGCCTTACATGGGAAACAACTGAGAACACAGGCTTTGGTCTTGATTTCGGGTTGTTTAGAAACAGGATTTCCGGCTCCATTGACGTGTTTAAGCGCAAAACGAAAGATTTGTTAAGCGTAGTGCCTGTGGCATTGGGTACAAACTTCAATAATGAGTTATTGACTAACGTTGGTAATATAGAAAGTGAAGGATTTGAAGTGAATCTAAATGTTATACCCGTCGTAACTAAAGACTTCAATTGGGATGTAAATTTCAACTTCACCTATGTAGAGCCAAAGATTACCAACCTGCTGTTTAACCCTGACCCTACCTACATTGGTCAGCGTTTTGGAGGCATCACCGGTGGTACAGGCAATAACATGCTCATCCATAGCATTGGATATGCACCGGGCAGTTTCTTCGTATTAAAGCAGGTTTACGACCAGTTTGGAAAGCCACTTGAAGGTGTGTACGAAGACATGAATCGAGATGGTATCATTAACGAGAAAGACTACTATCGCTTCAAGTCTAACGCAGCTCGTTATTACCTCGGTTTTACTACAAACTTCAGCTACCAGAAATGGAGCCTGGGTATGGTATTCAGGGGTAGCATTGGAAACTACGTTTACAATAACGTATTTTCTAATCTTGGTGTTGAGCGGGGCATCTTTAATCCACTGGGTTGGATTAACAACGGTTCAACAAACTACCTGGAAACAGGATTCAAGAACAACCAGTATTTTTCTGATTACTATGTAGAGAACGCGTCGTTCCTGCGCATGGATAACCTTAGCCTAGGCTACAATGCAGGTAAAGTGTTTAAAAACGCAACGCTCCGTATTTCTGCAAACGTTCAGAACGTGTTTGTGATTACGAAGTACAGGGGTATGGATCCTGAAGTAGGAGCTGTAGATTACCAGTTCTATCCTCGCCCGCGCATCTACACACTTGGATTAAACCTTGGCTTCTAAACTTCAAAACGCAACAACAATGAAATATCTAAATAGATTAAACCTGGGATTACTTGCAGCAATTGTGTTGCTGGTGTCCTGTCATAAAAACCTGGACAGGTTTCCAACGAACGACTATACTTCTGATGTGGTATATTCTTCTGAGGCTGGTTACAAAAATGTACTGGCTAAGGTATATGGGTCAATGGCACTGACTGGTAACACAGGACCAGCGGGACAAGGAGACGTTGCCGGTATAGACGAGGGTACTTCTGATTTCCTTCGCTTGTTTTGGCAGGCACAGGTTCTTACCACCGATGAAGCCATCGTGGCATGGAACGACCCTGGTATTCCTGACTTTCACAACATGAGCTGGTCATCAAGTCACCCCATGCTAACCGGACTCTATAACCGTTGCTTTTATATTATAACGCTGAGCAATGAATTTATAAGAGAAAGCACCCCTGAGAAAGTATCAGGCAGAAATATCACCGGTGCTGCCGCAGCAAACATTGCAAACATGAGGGCAGAAGCACGTTTTGTGCGCGCATTTCAATATTGGGTGCTAATGGACTTATATGGCAACCCTGGCTTCACAGACGAGAACACACCAATAGGTGCCTCTGTTTTGCCAAAGCAAATAAAGAGAGCTGATCTGTTTGAGTTCATTGAAGCCGAACTGTTGGCTATCGAGGCTCAGTTGCCTGCTGCACGCACTGCTGAGTATGGCAGGGTGGATAAAGCTGCTGTATGGGCACTGATGGCAAGGATGTACCTAAATGCAGAAGTTTATACAGGTACTGCAAAATGGACTGAAGCTTACACAAACGCCAAGAAAGTGATTGATGCGGGCTACCAACTGATGCCTACTTATGCTCACCTTTTCATGGCTGATAACAATGTAAACAATACCGAAGTTATTTGGTCGCTTAATTATGATGGTATCAGTTCCAGGAACTGGGGTGGTACTACCTATCTTGTTGCAAGTTCACGTGGCGGCGGTAACACTGCCATGGGTTTAACAGGCGGGCTTGAATCATGGGGCGGTAACCGCGCTACCAAGAATCTACCTGAACTGTTTCCGGGGTATCCGTCCTTTACTGCTCCTTTGCAGGATAGCAGGGCAATGTTCTGGACCGAAGGACATACCACCGAAATTAACAGTATAGGAGAATTTAAAGAAGGGCTTGGCGTTGTTAAGTTTAGCAATCGTACCCGTACAGGTGGTTTCGGCAAAGACCCGGGACGCCAGTTTTCAGATGTGGACTTCCCTGTGTTCCGTCTTGCTGAAATGTACCTGATAGCTGCTGAAGCTGCTTTACGCGGCGGAGGCCCGGTTGGAGACGCGCTTACTTACTTCAATGTTTTAAGAGCAAGAGCTTACGGCAACACTTCGGGTAATGTAGGTACTGTAAACCTTGACCTGGTGCTTGACGAAAGAGCAAGGGAGCTTTATTGGGAAGGTTTCCGCCGCAGTGATCTGATTCGCTACAACAAGTTTACTGAAGCCACTTACCTGTGGCCATGGAAGGGTGGTATTAAAAACGGAACAGGTGTAGCGGCTCACAGGAAGATATTCCCGATACCTTCTACTGAGGTGGCCTCTAATCCTAACATCAAGCAGAACCCTAATTACTAAACTGATTTAATTGAAGTATATGATACCGAAAATAAAAATGCTTAGCCTTCTGTTGATGTCAACGTTCTTCTTTGCTTCGTGCGAGAAGGAGAGCGAGAGTGTGACACTGGAGGGAGGCACACCACCTAAAATGGTAGCAACCTTTGTTACCAATCCGGTGCTTGACAATAGCAACAAAACCAGCCCGGCGATTATAATCGAGTGGACTAACCCTAATTACAGGTTGAATACCGGGATTAGTTCGCATGATGTTTTGTACACCATCGAATTTGATACAGTAGGAGCCAACTTTACAAGCCCTGACAAAGGCGAAATCATCGTGGCGAAAGAATTGTCGAAAACAGTGACCATCGATGAGCTTAACAAAGCGATGAACGCAATGAAGATGGCTTATAAGGTGGCGCACGATGTAGAGTTTCGCGTAGTTGCCAGTATTAATAACCAGGCTAAGATTGCAAGCAACCGCGATACATTGGATAATGTGGTGAACTATGAGGACTTTCTTGTGCCTCCGCCATCTGAAGAGGGCACCGGCGACCTTTGGTTAACAGGAAGCGGTGTAACTTCAAACTGGACGAATGATCCGACCGCACATGCAAATCAAAAGTTCACGAAGGTTAATAATGGTGTGTACACTATAGAATATACGTTTGCACCGGGCGGACAATACAAAATGTTATCTAAGCCTGGTTTTTGGCAACCACAGTATGGCCGTAAGAACGGTGACCAGGGACAACTGAATGGCGATTTGGGATATAATCTTGGAAAGCCTGGTCAATCCGATCCTTCAGAGTTTCTTACCCCGGATGAAGCAGGTACCTACCGTATTACCGTAAACTTTTACACGGGCAAATACTCTCTCGAAAAGCTCTAACACTAAAACAGAAAGATTATGAAAGCAATAAATAAAATGCTTTTTATGGTTGCAGCAATTACGGTATTTCTTGCTGCATGCCGTAAAATGGAAAACATTACCACGCATGGAGAGGGTACTGCTGTTTCACTTACTGCCGATAAAACAGCAGTAACGGCTACGCCAGCTGATGCTAACACGGAGGTAATAAAGTTCTCCTGGACTAGTCCTAATTATGCTACCGATACCACGAATTACAAGTTTATACTTGAGATAGATTCAGTGGGTAAGAATTTTGCTAACAAGTTTACGAAGGAGGTTATTGCAAACCGGAGTATTGGATTGACCGGGGCGGAAATCAACAATATCGTGCTAAACTATGGTTTCGCAATAGGTGTAGCGCACAGCCTGGAGGCAAGAATAGTTTCGTCTTATACTAATAATAACGAACAGTATAAATCAAACACAGTAACCTTTAGCGTTACTCCCTACACAGATCCTTCTACGCTAACAGCCGACGCAACATCAGTTGTAGGTACACTGGCTACAGCCGATAACCAGGCGATCACACTTAGCTGGACACCTTCGTTCACCGGATATACGGGTATGATTACTTATACGCTTGAGTACGATTCAGCCACAAAGAATTTTGCTAACGCAAAGACAATGGCTGTTGACGCAGGTTTGTCGCAAATTCTAAAGGTGAGCCAGGTCAATGCTCACACTATGGATGTGGGTGTTGCAGGAGGAAGCATTGGTAAAATTCAATACCGCATCAAGGCCACAACTGCCCAGGGTGCAGTGGCGTATTCTAACCCGGTTGACGTTACAGTAACCACTTATGTTCCTTTCTACAACATGTACCTGGTAGGTAGCATTAACGGATGGAATATCAATGCTCCGCTTGAGATGGTAAGCGATAGAGGTGCAGGCCGATGGGGTAAGGTTTTTTATTCCTACATCTATTTAAGTGCAACCGATGAGTTTAAAATTGCCGAAACCGTAGGCGATTGGGGCAGTGCGTATGGTAACACAGGCGGAAGCGGTGGTATCTATACAACAGGTTTTAACCAGGGTGGCAACTTCAGCGTTCCTTCTGCAGGCATCTATCGTATCACACTTGATAAAAACGCAGGTATGGTTTACGTTCAGCAGAAGCAGGTAGGGGTTGTGGGTGGTATGCAGGGATGGAATCCATCAACACCTAATTACGGCGGCTTACTTCAGCGCGATAAATTTATTATCATCACTAACTCGGCTACCACTGATGAGTTCAAGTTTCATGATGGCCCGGATTGGGACAACAGTACGCCTGCAAAAGCAAGGTATTGGGGTAAAACCACAGCACCTAACGAACTTGTTGAACCTGGCGATAACCTCGTAGCTCCGGGTAGTGTTCGTACAAGGGCAGTGTGGGACGGAACTGATCCACAGAAATTGAAGTATGAACTAAGCCCTGCAAATGAAATGCGGGTAGTAGGTAATGGAATTGACCAGGCAGGTGTGAACGATTGGGATCCGGGTTCTTCGCCACAAATGGCTTACCAGGGCAACGGCATATGGACAATCACCTTAACGTTGAAAGCCGCTAAGGAAATTAAATTCCTGGCAGGTGATGCATGGGGTGCTTTTGACTATGAAGATGCAGGCGCCGGTGCTGCAACTGGCGAAAGGAAAATAAAATGGGATGGTGGGCCTAACTTCTCTACCCCTGACGCCGCAGGTACTTACACCATAACATTGAATGAATATACAGGCACAGTTACCATTTTGTAACGGTGTTCACTGGTTTAGTATGGGTTAACCGGCTCTCCTTATGAGAGCCGGTTTTTTTGGGCCGTGCAGGAGGTACTCCTGCTTGAGGCCTTGGAACCAGCCGTCTTTTTTACCCTTCCCTCTTTCACGGCATTCATTTACTTTTACCCGTTATAAACCAAGGTTACAGATGTTGTACTCAATGACAGGCTATGGACGGGCAGAGCAACAAGTAAACGAGAAAGCTTTTCTCGTGGAAGTTCGCTCGCTTAATGGAAAGCAATATGATATCAGGTTAACCCTTCCGCCTTTGCTGAAGCCTTACGAGTTCGAAATCAGGAATACACTCAACAATGGGCTCTCACGTGGCAGCATTGAGTGTATCATTACAATTAAGCAAAACGGGGCGGTTAAACCTGTTACTATCAATACGGAATTATTAAAGGCCTATTACCAACCTATCGCACAGCTTTCTGCTGAACTGAACATTTCGGCTGATAATATACTGGGTGCGCTATTAAAGCTTCCCGATGTTATCACTCCCTCCACTGAAATACTTTCGGAAGCTGAGTGGGGCGATTTTCTAAAAGTGCTACAGGCAGCTATTGATCAATTGAACGAACACAGGAGAGACGAAGGCAAGATGCTGGAACAGGATATGCTGGAGCGGATTGAGAACATAGAGCGCGAACAGCAAGTGGTTGCAGGAATGGACGAGCAGCGCAAAACTAAAATTAGAGAAGGGCTTGAAAAAGTTTTGGAAGATAACGTAGGAAAGGAAAATTATGATGGCAACCGTTTGGAGCAGGAGTTAATTTACTACATAGAAAAAATAGATATCAGCGAGGAACAGGCAAGGCTCAAAAACCATTGTGAATATTTTAGGAGCATTCTTCAGGAGCCTGATATCTCAAAAGGCAAGAAGCTTTCTTTTATTTTACAGGAAATAGGAAGGGAGATCAACACCACCGGATCAAAATCTTACGATGCTGCTATTCAGAAATCTGTGGTGCGTATGAAAGATGAATTGGAAAAAGCAAAAGAACAAGTGCTGAATGTTTTATAGGAATTCACTCATAACAGTGCTCGCAGCTTTACTGCTGGCAACGAGCTGCGATAAAATTAACTTGTACGAAAAGCTGCATGCCTTTGATGCAAACCAATGGGCAAGCAACGATACCGCAACTTTTCGGTTCCATATCAGAGACTCATCACGATATAAGGTTTTCTTTGTGTTGCGCCATACAGATGCGTACCACTTTAATAATATCTGGGTCAATATTATGGTAGCTGATCCTGATTCCTCTTATAGCTTCAAGCGTGAATTCATCCTGGCTGACGATACACGTTGGCTTGGAACGGGCATGGGCGATGTGTTTGAACACAGGCTAGCCTTTGCACCCAGTGCCGAAAAGTTGAGGCCCGGCACATACACTTTCAAATTGTTGCCTGTGATGCGCGAAGACCCTCTTCGCAATGTGGTTAATGCAGGTATAAGGGTAGAGCGGCAAGACGAACTTGAATAATATGCCTAAAACAAAACATCTGCGTTTTATTACCGGTGTTTATTGGTTTTTACTCCTATACATCGTGGCGGCTTTATTGTTCTGGCTTGTGTCGCTTGAAAGGCAGAACGATGTAGTTACCCGTCTCAAGATAGAAGTGCTTTCGCAAGAGAATCCTAACTATGAAAAGGAGGTGGCACATATAAAGGATGTTCAGCGGAGGAAGACAATTCAATACCTTGGCGAAGGAATCACCTTTTTAGTGGTCATACTGGTAGGGGCTGTATTTGTATATAGGAGCATGCGTCGGCAGATCAGGCTATCAAGGCAGGAAAAGAATTTCATGATGGCGGTAACCCACGAGTTGAAGACACCTATTGCTGTTGCCCAACTTAACCTGGAAACCTTACAGAAACGAAAGCTCGAGGCTGAGCAAACTTCCCGCATCCTGTCCCAAACATTAAAGGAGGTATCAAGGCTAAATGAGCTTTGCGATAATATCCTGTTCTCGGCGCAGTTGGACAGTGTAGGGCCATCAGCCCAAAAGATGCCGCTCAGCTTTACCCGTTTATTGGTAAATGCGTTGCAGACTTTCAAGTTGCGATATCCAAATGTCACAGTAGTATCTTCTATAGAGGAAGATGTGATGACAGAGGGCGACGAGTTTGCATTACAGATGCTTGTAAGCAACTTGCTGGAAAACGCAGCTAAGTACGGAGGCCTGCAGTCAGTTATTACAGTCAAGCTTTCCAGGCAGGAAAATACAATGCATTTCTCAGTGGCCGATAATGGTCCGGGCGTTCCCGACAAAGAAAAGACCAAGGTGTTCGAGAAGTTCTACCGTGCCGGTAACGAGAACACAAGAGTTGCCAAGGGAACCGGTTTGGGATTGTATATATGCAAGCGAATCGTCTCACGCCACGGGGGCAAAATATACCTACTGGACAACGCTCCTTCTGGCGCTATTGTGCAGGTGGAGATGTCGTTAATAGCGAAAGTTTGAGACGAGTAACTACTAAAGATCGTCACTCATATAGTTTTTGGACATTAAAATAAAGGGTGCGCTTGGCACCCGTTTGTTTCGATACTACTTCTTGTATGCTTACTACATGAATGCTGCGTACTTATAAAATCATCGCATTTCCTACACCGGGAATTTTCTTTTTCTTTTTTTCTGTTTCGTCAACTGGCTTCGAATCCAACGGTATTACCTGGGATGGAGCAAAGTAATCTTTAGGCAAAAAGTATTCTTTGTCCTTCGGTTCGTAATGCCTAATGTTTTTATAGGAAGCTGCATAGCCTGTTACGGTCACTGTTATTACGGTTTTATCGTTGGTTGTTGTAGACGTAGTGGTGAAATAGGGTTGAACCACCAGGTCGCATTTGAATTCCTTAATGAATTCAGCAAGGATGCTTTCCTTAGCAGCTAAAATAGTTCCTCCTATATAGCTCTTCGATAGAGTATTTCTTACTTTTTGTATTTCAAGGTCAGCCACCATTGGCCTTAGGTAGATTCCTTGCTTTGTGATGTACATGTAATCATAATCAGCGGTGGTAGATTTCTTTGCCGGAGTGCAGGCCATTAAGGTAATGGTGGCAGCAAATAACAACAGCGATAGCTTTGATAAAAGATTGTTCTTCATTGCAAATTATTTAAGGTTGAGAGGTAAAGCTAGCGGCCACGGTACATGTCAACAATGACATTTGGCATATAATACTTCATACTTTTTACCTTTCGTGCTCCCTCCACCTCACATTTATATTGTCATCTTCAGTTCCTCCAATATCTCCTGTCGCCACAGCCTCTGCAAAGCCAGGGACATGGCAGTTCTTTGCGGTAACAAGAGGAGCATAGCTCCAACATCTTGGTGGTACTAGCCACATTGGGGCAAACGCACCTTCTCCATCTCCCCCAAAATTTGTACGTTTTTGGGGGGCAAGTCCGACGCAAGTCCGACGTTAGTCCGAGGTTAGAGTGTGGCAAGAGCGTTGGAAGAGGGTTCATTTCGTCGCATTCACAAAACCAAAGATTCACTCTGTGGTGTCGCTGGTCAAAAAGCAGCGAAAGCATTAAGATCACGGATCCCAGGCGTATCACCTCTCTTGCCATAACTTGCTTTCGCTACCTTCCCGGTGGGCTGCCACCCCTGCTATCAGGCGTTCCCTTACCGCTACCTGTTAGTTTTAGTCTGTAAGTAGCCCCCGTAAAGCCCACCGTTGCTGTATTTTCATTTGTTGCCATATAAAACATTTGGGCGCAACTTATGATGCGCCCAAATGCTACTTTCCCGTTTGTTCCGTTTTGTTCCCGTTTGTTCCAAACAATTCCGTTTTGTTCCCAATTATTCAGTTTTGTTCCGTTTTGTTCCCATTTGTTCCCATTTGTTCCCGTTTGTTCCCGTTCATTCCGTTTTATTCCCGTTTGTGCCTCTTCATTCACATGCTGCCCCCCAATCAGCCGATTGAAGGATATGCTATGCTACAATCCTAAAAAGACAGTCAATCATGAAATAAAGTGGTAGTAATCAGCAGTGTATGGTCAGGCATTTATGCCACCTGCTGTTTCAGCTCTTTCAGGCCTATCATTCGCTTTTGTTCGCTATCCCAGATCTTTAACCTGAAGCAGGCAATGATATCTTTTGGGTGTAGTGATGTGGTTTTGCATTGCTGCAACTCCTTAAACGCTTTCATAGTCTCCGGCAGGCGGTAGAAGGGTATTTTAGCGTTAAGGTGGTGAATGTGGTGGTAGCCGATGTTGCCGGTAAAGAACTCCATGATAGGATGCATCTTCATATAGCTTGATGAATCAAGGGCGGCTTTGTGGTAAGTCCAGCTCTTATTGTCTGCAAACTCAACGCCTGGGAAGTTGTGCTGTGCATAAAAGAGGTAGGAGCCTATAGAAAGAGAAACGAAGAAAGGTATAAGGATCAGCAGCATCCAGGTTTGCCAGCCGAAGAAGTACACAAGCAGGCCGCTGCCCACTACGTGAAGTACCAGGGCAAGCAGGGAATCAGCATGCTTACGGGGTGCACTGGTAAAAGAGCTGATACACATGCCTATAATAAACATGAAGAAATACCCGAAAGTTATCGTCAGCGGGTGCCGGGTAAAGAGATACTGCCTCCGCTCGGCGCGCGACATATTGAGAAACTTGCTTTTAGTAACAATCGGAAACGAACCAATACTTGCACTGAATAGCTTGGAGTTATGTGCATGGTGATGGTCGTGAGAGCGCTTCCAGATGCTGGCAGGAGCAAGGATAAACAATCCGTAAAGCACCATAATTACTTCGGCTATCCATGAATGCCTTAAGATAGTATGGTGTTGGTAGTCGTGGTATATAATGAACATTCGAATCATTAATAAGCCAGCTAAAACGCTGCTAACCAGGCGTAATACGAAATTAGGCAACAAGGCTGCGCCGGCAAATGCCGATACCAGCAGGGTAAGTGTCGAAAGGGTATGCCACCAGCTTTTGCTCCTGATTTCACGGGCAAATGGTTTACTAGCCAAAATGAGGCTCTTACCACATAATATATCTGTCTCCATTTTCTGCAAGGCAAACAAAGATAGTTGCTGCAAGCTTTTTGGCTTGTTAAACGGGATTATATTTTAATTTAAATAATATCCAATTCAACTGCAATTGGCTTGCATTATTTACAGAAAGCAAAATAAAAAGTTGTTACTGAAATTAACAAGTGGGTTTACGATTGCATTTTTTGAAGCAATACAACTGCTTATTGTGGTGTGAAATTAAAAAGAGGAGGGAAGCAACTACCGCTTATGCTTCCACCTTTTATGTGTCCATAACCAGGTTTGAGGTTCCATCTTTATGTCTTCTTCCAGCCTGCGGGTGTGTAACTCCGTAACGGCATTATCGGGCATGGAAGCAGGGTCTTTTACTAGTAGTTCGGCGCTTATGGTATACCGGCCGCGGCCAATGCGCTGTACGCACATGTAAACCACCGGCATATTAAACTTCCTGGCAAACCTTTCAGTACCCGTGAAAACCGGTGTATCCTGGTTGAGAAAGGTCATCCAGTGGGCTTTTTCAGGGTTAGGTGATTGATCGGCAATAAAGGCGGTGGCATTTACCTCGCCCCGGTTCCTGAGCATTTCCTTAGCGGTTTCCCTCATCTTAATCAGCTTTGTACCAAAGCGGCTTCTCATCCTGTACATCAGCCCATCGTAGTATTCGTTTGCAAGGGGGTGGTAGATTACGTACAATTGATGTTTGCATTGCATGCTGAAAGAGTTGCCTGCCCATTCCCAGTTGCCTTTATGGCCCAGTACGAGGATGACGCTGCGGTTTTCGGAAGCTAAAGTGTTCAATAACAGCAAAGCTTCTTTGTTCATGCTGCACCTGCGTAACATAGCTTTTTTTCCTATGGTGAGGGTTTTAAAGGTTTCGAGAAGCAGGTCGCAGAAATAGCGATAAAAGCCCGAGCAAATGCGATCGATTTCCTTATCTGACTTGCCGGGAAAGGAGTTTCGAAGGTTAGTCATCACAACGTTCTTCCGGTAGCGCAGCATGCGGTATAATACAAGGTATACCAGGTCTGACAGCAAATAGAGCAGCCAGAAAGGCAAAAGAGACAGCAAATACAGGAAAGGAAGACTAATGTAATAAATGAGCACGCGCACCCTATTTGGTCAAAGATACTGGCTGCCTGTTAACAGCCCATATTTTGCAATTTCCTTGGGGCATTTGCCTTTACATTTGCTGCCGGAGCCTGAATGAAAAACTTGGAACGAAACAGCGACCTCTTCATAGACATTTTTGGAGCACGAGAGCACAACTTAAAGGACCTCGACATAAGGATTCCTAAGAATAAGTTAGTGGTGTTTACCGGCGTAAGCGGTTCCGGAAAGTCGTCGCTTGCGTTTGATACAATTTACAATGAAGGTCAGCGTAGGTACATGGAAAGTTTCAGTGCATATGCACGACAGTTCCTTGGCAATATGGAACGGCCCGATGTAGATAAGATAACCGGCTTAAGCCCGGTAATTTCCATTGAGCAAAAGACCACAAATAAGAATCCCCGGTCAACTGTAGGAACCATTACGGAAGTATATGATTTCTTACGCCTGCTCTTTGCCCGTGCCGGTGAAGCCTATAGCTACAACACCGGCAAGAAGATGGTGAAGTTTAGCGAGGAGGAAATAGTAGCTAACATATTTTCAAAGTTTAAAGGCCGGAAGGTGATTTTACTTGCTCCGCTTGTAAGAGGAAGAAAGGGACACTACCGCGAACTGTTTGAAGAAATAAGAAAGAAAGGGTTTTTGAAGGTAAGGGTGGATGGAGAAATACTTGACCTTACCCCAAAGATGCAGGTAGACAGGTATAAGATTCATGACATAGAGGTTGTAGTTGACAGGCTGGAAGTAAAGGAGGAGATGCGCGTAAGGCTGAGCCAAAGTGTGCAACAATGCCTGAAGCTTGGCAAGGACCTTATGTTTGTGAATGCGCCGGCAGCGGAAACGAAAGGCAGCAAAGAACTATTTGAAAGCCCCGGCGAGCAGGAAGCTGTGTACTCGCGACAGTTGATGTGTGCAGATACCGGTATTTCATACGAGGAGCCGTCGCCTAATTCTTTCTCCTTCAACTCGCCCTATGGTGCTTGCCCTACCTGCAAAGGCATGGGCGCAGTGTATTCGGTTAATATGGAGGCCGTAATACCAGACAGGAGTGTGAGCATTAAAGATGGTGGGGTAGCGCCGCTTGGCGAAGAGCGGGATGCCTACGTTTATAAGAACATGGCGCAAGTGGCTAAGAAGCTTAAGATAAAGCTTGACAGGCCGATTGAGGAATTAAGCGAGAAAGCGCTAAACGTAATCCTTTACGGAGATGAAGCCGGCGGAACCACGCAACTGGACGACGTAGACGATGTAACTGTAGGTACGCCCTATTACGAGTTTGAAGGAATAGTGAATATGCTGAAGCGATGGTTTGGAGGCACCAATAGCTCCGAAGCCATGCGCGACTGGACGGAGAAATACATGCAGTTGGATACCTGTCCTACCTGCGAGGGCACACGTTTGAAGAGAGAAAGTAACTGGTTTAAAATTGACGACCATAACATAGCACAGTTGAGCGAGCTTAACCTGGATGAGCTGATGGAATGGTTTAAGGATATTGAGAGCCGGATATCCGCACGGCAGCAAGTGATAGCAAGAGATGTATTGAAAGAAATAAGAGAACGGTTATCGTTCCTTTTAGATGTGGGACTCAATTATCTCACCCTTAGCCGGCCTACCCGTTCATTAAGCGGAGGAGAAAGCCAGCGCATCAGGCTTGCCACCCAAATTGGTTCGCAGTTGCAAGGCATCACCTATATACTTGATGAGCCTTCTATTGGTTTGCATCAGCGGGATAACCAAAGGCTAATTACTGCTTTACAAAACCTCAGGAATATTGGCAACAGCGTTTTGGTGGTAGAGCATGACAAAGACATCATGATGGCGGCAGACCACCTTGTGGATATTGGTCCCAAGGCCGGTAAGTATGGTGGCAGTATTGTGGCTGCCGGTACACCGAAAGAAATACTCAAGTCGGGGTCAGAAACAGCTCAATATTTAGCGGGGAAGAAAAATATTGCCATTCCTGCGGAACGCAGGAAAGGGTCAGGGAAGGTGTTAAAGCTAACCGGTGCATCAGGAAATAACCTGAAGAATGTAACCGCAGAGTTTCCGCTCGGAAAGTTGATTGTGGTAACAGGGGTAAGCGGAAGTGGCAAAAGCACCTTGATAAATGAAACGCTTTATCCCATCCTGTCGCAACATTGTTACAACAGCAAACAAGCCCCCATGCCTTATAAAAAGGTAGACGGGCTGGACCATGTAGATAAAGTAATAGAGATAGATCAATCACCGATAGGGAGGACTCCAAGAAGCAATCCTGCAACCTATTGTGGCTTCTTTACCGAGATAAGAACCCTGTTTGCTTCGGTACCTGAAGCCAAGATACGTGGTTATAATGCAGGCCGGTTTTCGTTTAACGTGAAGGGTGGGCGTTGTGATGTTTGTGAAGGGGGCGGCATGCGGGTGATTGAGATGAACTTTCTTCCTGATGTGTACGTGCACTGCGAAAAGTGTAATGGCAGGCGCTACAACAGGGAAACGCTGGAGATACGTTACAAAGGCAAGTCGATAAGTGATGTGCTGAACATGACGGTGGATGAGGCTTGTGAGTTTTTTAGTTCGATTCCTTACCTGTATAGAAAGATAAAGGTGCTGCAGGACGTTGGGCTGGGTTACATAACCCTTGGACAAAGCGCCGTAACCCTTAGCGGAGGTGAAGCACAAAGAGTGAAGCTGGCTACTGAACTGGGTAAGAAAGACACAGGAAAGACATTTTATATACTGGATGAACCCACAACGGGCTTGCACTTCCAGGACATACAACATTTGCTGGAGGTGTTGTATAAATTGGTTGACAGAGGCAACACAGTGCTCGTAATAGAACACAACCTCGATGTAATAAAAGTTGCGGACCATATTATAGACCTCGGGCCGGAGGGAGGCAATGGAGGGGGAGAGCTATTATTCAAAGGCACACCGGAAGAGATGGTTGCTAAGGCCAAAACCCATACGGCAAAATTCCTCAAACCAGAGATGAAGTAGGGGTATGCCGCCCCGTCAGCATTCTTTACGATTAATTGCATTCGCCTACGCTCTCAACTGAACAGAGTAGGGGAGGAGCGCTGTTGAAAACTGACGAATGTCATAGAAAAAACGCAGTCGAAATCGACCAGATTCCTCCTGATTTTACTCTTTTTGAGAGGGAAATTCACTGTTGGAGACGGTATATGGATGGAATATGTACGGAATATCCCCGGAAAACCCCCGGCAAATGCTGCTTGAGAGAGGCTTTCAGCCTGCTTTAGGAAGTAGGGTAAGATGCTTTAGGTGGTAAGTAAGACACACTGGAAGGGTAAGGAGAGATTACCGGAGTAGTAAAGAAGGATTGTTGGAATAACGCTGCAGGCGCTTTGATGTAGCAGTCTGGTATGCCGATACCTGCATCTAAGTGTTTCTCTGACGTGAATAAAACAACAAGGCCCTTATAAGCAGCAATAAGAGAAGTAAGTGATAATTGATAAGATGGGTTAGCTGGTAGCCTCGGGAATTTGTTCTGCGAGGAAAGCGCCTTTCCTCAGGTTAATGCTATACTCCATGTAGGCTTTGAGGCAGGCAAGGAAGTTGGCCCAGCCTTCTGTATTGCCGCGCAGCCATTTGAGGTTTTCCTCACTATAGGGCTTGCCCGACTCGGTGATGGAGACAAAACATTCATCCCCCCGGTCGCGGAGTGAAATGATTACCTCAGTTTGGTTCTCGCCCTCGCCCCAGTTAAACTGAATAAGCCGGTCGGTTTCCACTTTGGTTACGCGCACCTGAAACTCCATGTCCATTTCGGGGAACTTCCATGTAACCGTGTTGCCTTCGGTAAGAGGCCCGGAGCTCTGTGCAATAAAGTAGTTGCACATGTGATGCGGCTGTACGATGGATTGAAAAACATTCACGGTGGGTTTAAGAATATTGAGCGAAGCCTTAGCCTGGAGAAGATGGTTGGGCATAGAACTTTTTTGTGGCACCAATATATAGAAAGTTTTATATGAATAGCAATTAACTACCCCCATCTGTTGAAGCGGCAGCCGCCCTAAAAGGCACGTAAATGCTGGGTATGCCGCGCTAAGTGGTCAACTTTTTTGGCCCTAATTTCTGTTATTTACAAAAGAAATTATACTTTCGGGCCACTAAAATCAAGAATAGCAGCTTATCTTTGGCCACTTGTACATGGAAGGTTGTCTTTCGTTGTTATAGAATATTTATGAGAATCAAGCTTTTAATTCTTAGTCTGTTATTTATATGCAGTGGCGCGTTTGCACAGACCGCTACGAGTAGTTCGGGAGTTAACGATCCACAGGACCCTTCACAGTCTACTTTTGATCCTAATAATACGGCAACACCAACACCATTTGGCAGTAACGATATATTTAATCCTAACGATAACATCTTTACCACCGATGATGGTCCGGCCGATCAGGGCGATCCTCCACCATTTGATCCGGGCGTAGATGATTTTGTACCCGTTGACGGTGGCCTTAGCCTTTTATTAGCAGCCGGTTTAGGTTTGGGAGCAAAAAGGGCTTACAGGCGCTACAAAAAGAACGGGCAAGAAAATGAACCTAAAGAAGTTTAGAGACGTTCTTGATACTATTCCAAAAAAAGTAAGGCAGTTTTTTTTACGGGCAGCAATCTTCTTTATTGTATGGAAGTTGCTCTACACATTCGTGTTGATGCCATCGGGTATTCCGAACGTATTTCTCACCAACTTTACGGCACTGGGCACTGCTGAGTTTTTAACAGCAGTGATGCAAAATCCTGCTACCGCAACCTATACGGTTAAAGCTGCATTTATTCATACGAGCGAGGCCACAATTGGTATTGGCCATTCCTGCAATGCACTGGAAGTTTTTGTTTTATACATTGGTTTCATCTTTTGTATTCCTACCTCGTTTAAGAAGCAGTTAATCTATTGCCTGGGAGGCGTGATACTGATATACCTTGCCAATGTACTAAGGTGTGCGGGGCTTTTCTACCTGCTTTCGTTGAAATCGAACTTCTTTCACGTGGCACACAAGTACGTTTTCAAATTTGTATTGTACGCGTTAGTTTTCCTGTTATGGTATTTTTATACTAAACCAAAACCCGCAACTGTAAGTGCCTAAGGACAAGCTGCTCAAAACCTTCTTTTTGCTGGTAGTGGTTTGCACCGTGGCCTACTTTCTTAATGCTTATTCCAGGGGATTTCTTGCCAGGCTAGGTATGCCGAAGGATTACATCCGCCTTGCAAGGCATGGCTTTTACCTCGTTTGGTTGGTATTTATGATGGTGGCAGGGTATAAAGCCTTTGCTTCGGCACAAGTGAAGTGGGCAAAAGAAGTTTGGAAGATCGTTTACGTGGTTGTGATTGTTTATACGGTTGCATCGGAGGTGCTGGGATTCCTGATTCCGCAATGGGGATTTTACATTCACAGTGCTATGGCGCACACGGCCTTTATTTTCTGCTCGCCAATCCCTTTTTTTGCACTCATGTCCATTATCAGGTGGCAGTATCCCTCGCAAAAGAAAGAAAGTTAGCAGAACAGACAAGTGAAACAGCATGGCAAAACAACCCAGGAAAATTAAACTCGTCCGCATAACCACCGTACCTATATCGTTGCGCATGCTTATTACGGATCAGCCCGCGTACATGAACAAAGCAGGCTTTGATGTAATCCTCGTAAGTTCCGAAGGGCAGGATTGGAATTTCATTCCTAACCTATACCAGTACAAAGTACATAAGCTAAACATGGCGAGGCAGATTAGTGTTGTACAGGATATTCTATCCCTCCTCAAACTTATCTTTTTGTTTATCCGCATCAGGCCAGATGTTGTACACTCCCATACACCCAAAGCAGGACTGCTTGCCATGTGGGCGGCTAAGCTAACGGGAGTGCCTGTACGCGTACACACACTTGCAGGCTTACCCGCGTTTACGGCTACAGGGTTAAAGAAGAAAATATTGCTGGTTGCAGAGCGCCTTACGTTTGCTGCTACCAATGAAACATGGCCTAATTCGAAAAAGCTATTGAACTATATTCTTCGAGAAAAGCTCATCGACGAGAAGAAGGCGAAGATGATACTTGAGGGGTCTAGCAATGGCATTGACATCAGCCGTTACTCACTTTACGCTGTATCGCGGCAGCGATTGAAAGAGATTGCTGCCAAACATGGAATAGATGAAAGCAACTTCTGCTTCCTTGCTGTAGGCAGGATGGTGAATGACAAGGGAATTAAAGAACTGGTGAATGCTTTTGTAGCCCTCCACACCAGTAATGACAGGTTAAGACTTTTGCTGTTAGGGCCGTTTGAAACGGCTGATGCGTTACCTGCAGAAGTAGTGAACACCATAAAAAAGCACGCGGCTATAAAGCATGTGGATTGGAGCGACGAAGTGGACCACTATATGGCGCTTTCCAATTGTTTTGTACACGCGTCGCACAGAGAGGGTTTTCCAAACGTAGTGTTACAGGCAGGGGCAATGGGTACGCCAATTGTTTGTTCGGATATTCCGGGCAATACAGACATTGTTGAAACCGAGGCAGAAGGATACCTGTTCAAAGTTAAGGATGAGGCGGAACTTCGCGCAAAGATGCTGGAGGTGCTGAAAGATTACAACACGGCGCTTGGCAAGGCTGCCCTACTGAAAGAGAAAGTGGTAAAGAACTATGACAGGCGTGCGGTGCATGGTGCCATTAAACAGCGCTATATTGAACTTCTAAAACAAAAGGGCATAGATGTATCCACGCTTGTTTAAGCCTTTGATCGATTTCCTGTTTGCGCTAATAGCATTGTTGCTGTTATGGCCGGTGATACTCATCCTAACCATCTTCCTTGCTATTGCCAATGATGGCAAACCTTTCTTTTTTCAAAACAGGATAGGAAAGGGTAACCGGCAGTTCAGGATCATGAAGTTTAAGACGATGAATGACCGGAGAGACGCATCGGGCAACCTGCTGAGCGACAGCGAACGCTTAACGAAGGTGGGCAGGTTTGTTAGAAAAACATCGCTGGATGAACTACCCCAATTAATTAATATACTGAAGGGCGACATGAGCCTGGTGGGACCAAGACCGTTGCTGCCTGAATATTTACCCTTGTATAACGAGGAACAACGGCGCAGGCATGAAGTTGTACCCGGAATAACAGGGTGGACACAGGTGAAGGGACGCAATGCGTTAAGCTGGCAGCAGAAGTTTGCTTATGACGTTTGGTATGTGAAACACCAAAGCTTCTTATTGGATATGAAGATTATCTTTCTCACATTTGCGAAAGTGTTGAAGAGTGAGGGGATAAGTGCAGAAGGATCTGCCACGATGGAGAAATTTAAAGGCAACGAGGTATGATTTATATAATGGGCGCGGGAGGACATGCAAAGGTGGTAGCAGACATTCTGGAGTCCTGCCATTTTAGTGTTGCGGGATTCTTTGACAATGATGTTGCTAAAACCATCTGGAGCTACCCCACGTACCAATGGCCCGGTCCTTTCATAATAAACGAGGACACACTTGTGTTGGCGATAGGTTCAAATGAAACCAGGCAAAAGCTAAGTACTGCCTTACAGGCAAAATTTGTAAAGGCTATTCACCCGGCAGCAACTGTAGCCAGAAGGGTGATAGTGGGAGAAGGAACAGTGATAATGGCTGGCGCCACTATTAACACCGATACAACGATAGGAAAACATTGCATCATTAATACGAGTGCTTCAGTAGATCATGATTGCAGCATCGGCGATTTTGTTCATATATCGCCCAATGCTACACTGAGCGGAACCGTACGTGTGGGCCACCTTAGCCATATAGGTGCGGGAGCCACCGTGATTCAAAACATTACTATAGGTTCAAACGTTACTATAGGCGCTGGGGCGGTGGTAGTAAGCGATATCCCTGATAATTGCGTGGCTGTAGGGTGCCCCGCCAAAATAATTAAAACGAAAAATTAATGAATACCGCGTTGCAAACTGAAAAAGTATACTTGTCTTCACCTCATATGGGAGGCAACGAGCTAAACTATATACAGGAAGCTTTTGATGCCAACTGGATTGCCCCCCTCGGGCCCAATGTAAACGGGTTTGAAAAAGACCTCGAGAACTACCTGGGAGAGGAAATGTATGTGGCTGCGCTGAGCACCGGTACATCCGCATTGCACCTTGCGCTGATCATGCTTGGTGTGCAGGCAGGCGACGAAGTAATATGCCAGAGCATGACGTTTTCGGCCTCAGCCAATCCCATCACTTACCAGGGCGCCACGCCGGTATTTGTAGACAGTGAGACTGATACCTGGAATATGTGCCCGGTGATGCTGGAAAACGCAATCAAAGACAGGATAGCCAAAGGCCGCAAGCCTAAAGCCATCATCCCTGTTCATTTGTACGGGATGCCGGCCAAAATGGACGAGATTATGGCTGTTGCCAACCGGTATGAGATTCCGGTGATAGAAGATGCGGCGGAAGCGTTGGGTTCGAAGTACAAGGGAAGGAAAGCAGGAACCTTTGGCGTAATGGCTGCCCTTTCTTTCAATGGGAATAAGATTATTACCACTTCAGGCGGAGGAGCCCTGGTGTCTTCGTCAAAGGCACATATAGAAAAAGCAAGATTTCTTGCAACACAAGCGAGAGATGCAGCCCCCCACTATCAACATAGCCACATTGGCTATAATTACAGAATGAGCAACATTTGCGCGGGCATTGGCCGCGGGCAGATGGAGGTGTTGGACGAAAGAGTAAGCCAAAGACGCGCTGTATACCAGATGTATGTTGATAAGTTATCATCTGTACCTGGCATATCGTTCCTCCCCGAACCGGAAGGCCATTATAGCAACAGGTGGCTGACTACCATCCTTGTAGACCCGTCAATGTCGCCGGGAGGCATTACCCGTGAAGACATTAGACTGGCCCTGGAAAAGGACAATATAGAGTCGCGGCCTTTGTGGAAGCCCATGCATATGCAGCCCATTTTTGAAACTTACCCATATTACGGGTCAGGTATTAGCGAAAAGCTGTTTGAACAAGGCCTTTGCCTGCCATCGGGATCGAACCTTACCGACGAGGAAAAAGAACGCATCTTTGGAAATTTGTCTAAGCTTTTCTTTAAGGGCTGAAAACAGCATTAATTTACTGTTACAGTATTGCTGAGATGTAGGGATTAAATTTGGTATTAAGGTTATAAAGTATATTTTTGCCCTTTAGTGCAACCCCCGGGCGCTAAGTTGGCGGAAAGCCTTCCTATGCGTAATATCTATGAAACACCAATACAAGCTCAGGATTGCAGAAAACTAAGGAAAACTGCTGAATGAGGAATGTGAAAAAGAAAAAGCAGATGTTGCACATGAACAAGTTTTATAATCTAATCAACCAACAGAGTACCACGCCAAGGTGGCTTATTTTGGTGTTAGATCTTCTGATTTGTAGTTTCTCTATTATTTACGCCAACTATCTAAGATTCAACTTCGACCTTGAGGCTATATCTAAGAACAATATTTACTTCCAGGTAGGTACTGCCCTTATAGTGAATACTATCTTTTTCATGAGCTTTAAAACCTACCATGGAATTATCCGGATTTCAGGTTTTAAAGAGGCATTGCGTTGTATAACTGCGGTATTTTACAGCTTCTTCTTTTTATCTATTTGCAACATTGCGAGTACGATATTCGACCTGCAGAACCTGATACCGACTTCTATCCTGATCATTTATTTCTTTACTGCGTCGTTCCTGATCTTCGGCTACAGAATATTTGTTAAGAACCTTTACAAACGCAGTATGCTGCGGAAGATGCGGAGCCGGACCAACGTTGTGATTTTTGGCGCAGAGATGAATGGATCAAGTTTGAAGCGCACACTTGAGCAGGCTTCGAACAACGAGTATAATGTAGTTGCGTTCGTGGAAGACGATGAGAAGATGCTGAGAAAGTCCATTGACAATGTCCGCATCTATTCATTCGACCAGATCAAGCATGTTATAAAATCGTGGAACATTAAGATGTTCTTCTTTGCGAAGCAGGATTTTGACCTGAACCTGAAGAACCAGATAGTGGACTTTTGCCTTGCGCATAACATACCCGTTAAGGTGATTCCACCCATGAGCCAATGGATACATGGGCAACTGAACATCAAACAAATTAAGGAAGTTAAGATTGAAGACCTTCTTAACCGCCCGACGATTGAATTGGCTAATGACCATGTGATGTCGTACCTGCGGAACAAGCGGGTGCTTATTACCGGGGCAGCTGGATCGATAGGTAGTGAGATAGCGAGGCAGGTTGCTGCAGTAAACCCGGCAGATCTGATATTATGTGACCAGACTGAGTCTGGCCTTTTTGAGCTTGAATATGAGCTTCAGCAGCGTTTCGGTGTAAGAAAGAACACACAGATCTATATAGGAGATATACGCGATAAGAAAAGCATGCAAAACCTGTTTGCTACATTTCGTCCACAGGTTGTTTTTCATGCGGCTGCTTATAAGCACGTACCTATTATGGAAAAGCATCCTTCCGAGGCCATCAGGAACAATGTATTGGGTACGAAAATACTGGCTGACCTTTCAGAGATATTTGGAATTGAACGTTTTGTATTTGTATCCACCGACAAAGCAATTAACCCTACGAATGTTATGGGCGCATCGAAGCGCATAGCTGAGATATACGTACAGGGATTGCAGAGCAGGCAGGCTAAGCTGAGTGTGGACTCGCAGGGAGAGATTGATTTGGAGAGCCTTGCCACACCACAAACCAAGTTCATTACTACCCGCTTTGGAAACGTACTGGGCTCAAACGGATCAGTGATACCCCGTTTCCAGCAGCAGATTTCTAAGGGTGGACCTGTAACTGTAACACACCCTGATATTCTTCGCTACTTCATGACTATTCCGGAAGCCTGTTCGCTGGTGTTAGAGGCCGGTACGATGGGCAGGGGAGGCGAGATATTCATATTTGATATGGGTGAGCCAGTTAAGATAGTGGACCTGGCGAAGAAGATGATAAAGCTGGCCGGCTTGATACCGGAAAAAGATATCCGCATAGAGTTTACGGGGCTGAGGCCAGGCGAAAAGCTTTACGAAGAGCTGCTAACCAAGGAAGAAGAAGTAATACCTACCCACCATAAAAAAATCATGATTGCAAAAGTTTCAGAGAATGATTTTGAGACTATGAGCAACAAGATTGAAAAACTGATTGAACTGGGGCTTGCCAATAAAGATATGGACGTGGTAAGGCAAATGAAGCACATTGTTCCGGAGTACAAGAGCAAGAACTCAAGATTTGAGCAGCTTGACAAGGAAATTGCAGCCATGCTCTACCAGTAGCAGATTGCTGAAGCTATTGGTTTACAATGTAGGCTCCGGTATTAATTTAACATCCTTCCACCAGATTGTGGCGATAAATGCTTGTAGATTAGCATCGATTCCGTACATTTGCACCCCATTTCCCACATGGCCCGACAAGTTTCCATCTGTTTGGAACGCCAGCAGGGAGTAATCTTTATTAGATTATAGTAATGCCTAAAGTAAAAACAAACTCAAGCGCAAAGAAGCGCTTTAAGGTGACAGGTACAGGAGAAATCACCTTCCAGAAAGCTTTCAAACGTCACATCCTTACAAAGAAATCCAAGAAGCGCAAGAGAGCACTTCGCAAGGATGGAATTGTTGCCGCTCCTAACAAGGATTTTGTAATGCGTTTACTCCGTTTGAAGTAATCTCCTAACCACATTAGTTCATCTTAAAAATTATTACTTATGCCACGTTCAGTACCTGCAGTAGCATCAAGAGCACGCAGAAAAAGAATATTAAAACAAGCTAAAGGTTTTTACGGCAAGCGTAAAAACGTATATACCGTTGCGAAAAATATAGTAGAAAAAGGTATGACCTACAGTTATGTAGGCCGCAAACTAAAGAAGCGTGAATATCGCCAGCTTTGGATTGCCCGTATCAATGCCGCTGTAAGAGAAGAAGGGATGACTTACAGCCAGTTTATTGACAAGCTTAATAAGAAAGGCATTGAAATAAATCGTAAAGTACTTGCTGACATTGCAATGAACGAACCCGAGAGTTTCAAAGGTTTGATCAACTCAGTAAAGTAAGATAATTCAATTTCGTGTAAAGAGGCAGTCATTTAGTGGCTGCCTCTTTTTTTATGTAGTTTTTATTGCAAATGGAGATGATACTTTTATTTGCAATAGCCCACCGCATGATAAACCGGTGCAGCTACAATGATAAGTAAGGCATTATTTTAATGTATATTGCCATCTCAACCCCTGGCCCAAGAATAAATTTTTACAAATGATTCTTGTAGTGGACGATAAGGAGGAAAACCTCTTCTCGCTGAGTAAGCTTCTTAAGCTACACGGTTATGAAGTGGACGTGGCTTCATCGGGAGAAGATGCTTTGGTAAAGGTGTTGAAGAATTCTTATGCACTCGTTATACTGGATGTGCAGATGCCTGTAATGGATGGATTTGAAGTGGCAGAGACAATTTCGGGTTACAGTAAATCGAAGGATATACCCATCATATTTTTATCGGCTGTAAATACAGACAAGAGATTTATTTCGAAAGGCTATGCGTCGGGGGGTGTTGATTACGTAACCAAGCCTGTGGACCCGGATATACTGTTGCTTAAAGTGAAAACTTTTGTGCGGCTGTATGAGCAGACGCGCGAATTAAATGAAGTGCAGAATGCATTGAGGGAAGAAATAGAAATTAGAAAGAAGGCGGAACGCACAGTTAGCGAGAGAGCAAGGGAGTTACGTTCCATACTTGAGTCGCTACCGCAGATAGCGTTTACAGCCACGAGTGAAGGTGAACCGGAATTTGTAAACAAGCAATGGTTCTATTATGCAAGAAGCGCTTATGAATTTCCTGAAGTTCCGGCCGATGAAGAAAGTTTTAAGGTCAAATGGTTGAAGGGCGTTAATTCTGGGAAAGCGTTTCATTTTGAAGCACGGATAAAGAGTGCTGGCAAGGATCTTTATCGTTGCCACTGGCTGCAGGCAACACCCATAGTGGAAAACAACGTATTGGTAAAATGGGTAGCTACCCTAACTGATATTGAAGACCGCAAGAATTCGGAGAGAAGAAAAGACGACTTCATAAGTATAGCAAGCCATGAACTGAAAACTCCGCTTACCAGTATCAAGGCTTACATACAGTTGCTTGAAAGGATGCTCGTAGAGACTGATGTAAGCAAAGAGACCTCACTTTACATATCCCGCGCATCTAAGCAGGTGGATAAACTGTCTGCTCTTGTAGCTGACCTCTTAGATATATCGAAAATAGAAAAAGGGAAGCTGGAGTACAATAAAAAAGTGTTCGACTTTGACGCATTGGTAGATCATGCTATTGAAATGATAAGAGAGACCAACAAGGGGTTCACCATTGAGCGAAAAGGACGTGTAGAGACGACCGTATTTGGCGATGAAGACAGGATAGAACAGGTGATCGTAAATTATCTGACAAACGCCATAAAATATTCCCCTGCGAATAGAAAAGCAGAAGTGGTTGTGAACAGCCTGGGCGACGAGGTGGAGCTAAGGGTAAAGGATTTTGGTATAGGCATACCGCAGGTAAAACAGCAGCAGGTGTTCCAAAAGTTTTACAGGGTAGAAGAATCTTCAAGCCGTTTCCAGGGTTTGGGGATAGGGCTTTTTATCTGTTCAGAGATTATACGGGCACATGACGGCCAATATGGCGTGCATAGCGAACCGGGTAAAGGTTCAGAATTTTACTTCACACTACCGATCAGCAGAACAACCAACAAATAGACATGCTTCGAAAAGTTCCGTTTAACATTAAGCTAATGCTTGCCGGTCTTGTGCCGCTTGCATTTCTAGTATACTTCGGCATTCAAATATTGAACGAGCGCAACCAAAGAATAGCCACGGTTACTAACCTTGCGAAAGGTATAACCCATTCTAACGAGGTAATGCTGCTGGCTGAAAAGCTGCATTTTGAGAGGCGCATGAGTACGATTTACCTGTTAGGTAAAACAAAACATGCAGACGTAATAACGGCGCGTGCTGCCACTGACCGGCAGATGGAAACGTTGCAAAGCTTCCTGGATACTAACTGGGGAAACTATAGGCGCTATGCGCTTCTGGACAAGCTGGTTGACCATAGGAAGGAAGTAGATGAGGGCCAGGTTAGCTTTGCAGAAGTGCTGAACTTTTATACCGCTGTATTAAGCAGGGTATTTTCAGTAGAGCAAGTTTCTGTAAGAGGCATTCCTTATTTAAAGAATGTACAGAACCAACTGGAGTCGCAACAAGTGTTCTTCCAGTATCTTAACTATTTTGGGTTGGTTAGATCGCAACTACTTGCTGTAGCATTAACAAGGGATACAAGCAGCAAGGTTTATAATGAAATCTATTATAATTACCGTGTGCTGGACTCTTACCTGAAGGAGTTTCAGGTAAAAGGAGAACCGTTAGCATTAGAAAGATTTGAAAAGCTTACAAGCGGAGCCACTGGTAAGATGGTAGAGAAAGTGCTTAGCAATTATTTCAAAAAGAAAACTTTACCAGCAGGCTTTGATAGTGACTACTGGTGGGTAAGCTCATCTACCATGGTAGATGATATGAGGAAGATGCAACTGGAAAGTATTAAGAAAACGCAGCGAGATGTGGAGACTATATTGGAAGACGAGACGAACGAGTTGAACCGGTTGGTGTTTTTACTGATAGCGATTATGTTGCTTGTTGTATTGATTGTATTCTTTAATATCAAGAGTATTACTGATATGCTTAACGAGCTCCGGGTGGCTGCTGAAAGAATATCGCTTGGGGAGTCTAATGTTAAGTTAGGATATTATCCGCATGATGCATTCGGAAGCCTTGCTTCATCAGTGAAAATTTTAGATCAAAACAGCTCTGCTATTGCATCGGCAGCCAACAATATCGGCGCGGGCAATTTTGATGTGGTCATAACTCCCAGGAGCAAGAACGATTTGCTTGGCAATGCCATTTTACGCATGCGTGACGACTTGGAGAAGTTTTCTACTGAGCAACATGAAAAGTTGTGGGTACAATCAGGCATTGCTGAGATAGGAGAAAACCTGAGAGGTGAGAAGATGCCAGATCAATTGGCAAAAGACACGTTAACCTCGTTAGTAAGTTATACAGGTGCACAGATTGGGTTGTTTTACCTGGCTAATCATGAGCATCAACTTAGGTTAATTGCCACGCAGGCTATTTTAAGCGAACAAGTGAATATTCAGGCAATGCAATTTGGAGAGTCGCTGGTAGGGCAGGTAGCTGTTGAGAAGAAGCCTTTGTACCTGCGCGAGCCGCATCCTGATGTACCCAGGGTAACATCCGGGGTGATGGATCATGCAGCCCCTTATGTGGCGATTCTACCGCTGGTTTTTAATGATGAAGTAGAGGGAGTGATAGAAATTGCATCGCTCAATGCATTCACTGCAGGCACAACAGCCTTTCTGCGGGAGGCATCGTCTGCTATTGCGGTTGCGGTGCGAACATCTAAAAACAGGCTGAGGCTTCAGGAACTGCTGGAAGAAACCCAGGCACAGTCTGAGGAACTGCAAGCCCAGCATGCTGAGTTAGAGAATATCAATGCTGAGTTGGAAGCACAGGCAGAACGCCTGCAGACTTCGGAGGAAGAGTTGAAAGTGCAGCAGGAGGAGCTATTGCAAACAAACCAGGAACTGGAAGAGAGAAGTGCGATGTTGCAGGAAAGAAATGAGCAGATAGCTGAGCGCAACAATGAGATACAGAGAAAGGCTGAAGAACTGTCATTGTCAACAAGATACAAGTCGGAGTTCCTTGCAAATATGTCGCACGAGTTGCGTACTCCGTTAAACAGTATCCTTCTGTTAAGCAGGCTGCTATCTGAAAATCATGGCAGCAACCTATCGCAGGAGCAAATTGAATATGCACAAGTAATACAAAGTTCGGGAAAGGGCTTGCTTACCCTGATTGACGAGATACTTGACCTCTCTAAAATTGAGGCAGGAAAAATGGACCTCGAGATAGGCGTAGTTAACATAGAAACGCTGGTGGCTGAGCAGAAGCAAATGTTTGAGCCAATGGCGAGGGAGAAGCATATTGAGCTTATTGCGAAGGTAGACCCCAATGTGCCCGCCAGCATTGAAACTGATAAACTAAGGCTGGAACAGATTTTAAGAAACCTTTTGTCGAACGCGGTAAAATTTACAGGGAAGGGTAGTGTGACTTTGAGTGTAGGCATACTTTCAGGAAATAGTAATCTTGTTTGCTTCACAGTAGCAGACACCGGGATTGGCATACCCGCAGACAAACAGAAGTTGGTGTTTGAGGCATTTCACCAGGCTGACGGGTCTACAAGAAGAAAGTTTGGCGGAACCGGATTAGGTCTTTCCATCAGCAGGGAACTTGCGAGGCTACTGGGAGGTGAGATATATCTTGAAAGCGAAGAAGGAAAGGGCAGTTCTTTCACGCTGTGTGTGCCAAGAAAGATTGTTGAGGGCACGCCCTACCAGGCTGTGAGGCTCGAGGAGAAGCAGCCGGTAAGTACAAATAAACCCAAAGTGAGCAAGCAGGAAACTGAAGACCGTAATCCGCTAATCAGTGAAGCAATACCTGCTTCGATACCGGATGACCGTGGAACCCTGCAGCCTGACGATAAAGTGATACTGATAGTAGAAGATGATACTGCATTTGCCAAATCGCTTCTCGCTTATGTGCGCGGGCAGGGTTATAAAGGAGTGATAGCGGTAAGAGGTGACGAAGGCATTGAATTGGCAAAGCAGCTAAAGCCCCTGGGGATTTTACTGGACCTGCAACTGCCTGTAAAAAGTGGTTGGGATATAATGGATGCGCTGAAAAGCGATCCGGTTACCCGGCACATACCGGTGCACATGATGTCGTCGTACGACGTAGAAAAAGAAAGCTTACAAAGAGGGGCAATTGATTTTATTAATAAACCGGTGGCTTTAGATAAAATGCAGGAAGTGCTGAAAAAGCTGGAGCATGTATTGACAAGGCATCCAAAGAAAGTGTTGATACTGGAAGAGAATCCAAAGCATGCAAAAGCGCTGGCTTACTTCCTTGAGTCGATGAATGTGAATTCACAGATATCCGATTCGGTAGCATCCAGCATCACAGCATTAAAGAACCAGGAAGTGGACTGCGTTATATTGGATATGAAGACACCGGCAGGGGCCTCGCATCAAACGCTTGAAGAAGTAAGGAAGCATAAGGATTTGGAGAAAGTGCCCGTGATCATCTTCACGGGAAAAAGCCTTTCACAGGCAGAAGAGGCTAAGATAAAACAGTACGCAAATTCCATAGTAGTAAAAACGGCTCATTCATATCGGCGGATATTTGATGAAGTTTCAATCTTCCTGCACCTGGTTGAAGAAAATGGCAAGAGCAGCACATCGTTGAGGACAAACAAAAACCTGGCAGCTCTTACCAACGTGCTGCAAAAAAAGAAAGTGCTGGTGGTTGATGATGATGTGCGAAACATTTTCTCACTTTCAAAAGCGTTAGAAAGCCATGGCATGATTGTTACGCATGGAATGAATGGCAGAGAGGCCGTGAAGATGCTTCATGAAACGCCTGACATTGATGTGATCCTGATGGATATGATGATGCCGGAGATGGATGGATATGAATCGATACGGGCTATACGAAGCGATATTAAATATCGAAACCTTCCGATCATCGCAGTTACAGCAAAAGCGATGGCAGGAGACCGTGATAAGTGTATAGAGGCCGGCGCTTCTGATTATATCTCAAAGCCTGTAGACATAGATCAGTTACTGTCTTTGTTACGTGTATGGCTTTACGATTAACAGGTTGTCCATTTCTTAATGTAATGCTATGGTACTTATAATAGATGACGATCCGCGCAATGTACTGGCGTTAAAAGCCACACTTGCTGTGCGCAATTACAAGGTGCTAACAGCTTTATCGGCGAAAGAGGGTATTCAGTTAATGAAGGATAATAAGGATGTTGCTGTAGTGTTGCTGGATATGATGATGCCGGATATGGATGGTTATGAAGCGCTGTCTATCATCAGGGCAGATAAGGAACTGGAAAAACTGGCCGTTGTCGCCGTAACGGCTCAGGCAATGGTTGGGGATAAAGAGAAATGCCTGGAAGCGGGGGCAGATGCCTACCTGAAGAAACCTGTGGACGTTGATGAGCTCTTAGAATTGATTGATCGATTAAAAAAACAGCAATAGCCAAAGCTATCGTTTCCGTTACCGAGCCATGTACGTTCAATTATCAGACGAAGAATTAGATCTGCTCATCAATGATTTGATGGATGTGCACGGTTATGACTTTACCAATTACTCGAGAGAATCGTTGAGGCGAAGGGTAGCGAGGATCATGCAGTTGGACAAACATCCCAGCTTTGCGGAGTTCAGGTATTATGTTTTAAACAGCAGTGACTACTTTTTGCGAGTCGTGGAAGAAATAACCGTCAATGTTACGGAAATGTTTCGCGACCCGTCGTTTTATACAGCCATAAGAAAAGATGTGTTGCCGGTACTCGCCACTTACCCTTTTATCCGGATATGGCATGCAGGCTGTTCTACAGGTGAAGAGGTTTACAGCATGAGTATCTTGCTGCAGGAAGCAAACCTTCTACATAAGTCACTGCTTTACGCTACGGATATCAATCCCAGAGTGCTTGAGCACGCCAAACGCGGAATTTACAGGCTGAAGCAAATGAAGCAGTATTCCAGTAATTACATGGAAGCCGGCGGCAAGGCAGATTTTTCAAAGTATTATACGAGCCAGTACGACTTTGTAAAATTCAACAGCGAGTTGTCGGCAAGGGTCATATTCTCTACACACAACCTGGTTTCAGACCGGTCGTTTAATGAGTTTCAATTGATTGTCTGCCGCAACGTGCTCATCTATTTTGACAAGCATTTGCAGGCAAATGTGTTGAAGTTGTTTGATGATAGCCTTGAGAAGCTGGGCTTTCTTGCGCTGGGCTCAAAAGAGAGCCTTAGGTTTTCGGCCATTGTTCCACGCTACAAGCAATTGGAGGGTAACCAGAAGATATGGAGAAAACTTCAATAGGCCGCGATGTTCAATTGGTTATGATTGCCGGGTCGGCAGGAAGTTTCCAATTACTGCTACAGTTGATTGGGCGTCTTGTGTCGCCGGTGCCTTTTGCTGTAATTGTACTGTTGCACAGGAAAGAGGATATGTATTCTTCACTAGCCAGGATATTGAACATGAAAACAAACATCCAGGTACGTGAATTAGAAGAAAAAGAAACGATTGAACCCAATCATATCTATATAGCTCCCGCTGATTATCATCTGCTCATTGAGCGCGACAGAAGTTTTTCGCTGGACTATTCGGAGCGGGTAAACCATTCGAGGCCTTCATTTGATATCACCTTTGAAAGCGCGGCTCGTGTATTTGGCAGTGGCGTTGCCTGCCTGCTTCTTTCGGGGGCCAATGCCGACGGTGCAAAAGGATTGCGGGACGTTATAGCACATGGGGGGCAGGCTTTTATACAAGATCCTGCCACCGCAGAGATGCCAACGATGCCGGAAAGCGCTGCAAGAATGAACCCCAATGCCAGGGTTTTAACCCCTGAAGAAATGGAAGCAATACTAACAATCTGGCAACATTAGGCAAAGTGTGCCAATGCAAACCAGCCGATAAAAGAACTGTAAGCCCTTATCCCCTTCATTTCTATATTTTTGCCTGCAATATTTTAAAATACTCTATTTAAAGGCTGAGGATGAACAATACCTACACCGGGCTGGTTAAGCAAACCTTCCACTTTCCACAAGAAGGCTTTGATGTTAGTGATGAGGGATATCTTGAGTTTAACGGCATTGACCTGAAGAGGCTTATTGACAAGTATGGGACGCCGTTAAAATTGAGCTACCTGCCTAAGATAGGGATGCAGATTAACAAGGCGAAGCAAATGTTTGCAACGGCAATGAAAAAACACAAGTATGAAGGAAAGTATTTTTATTGCTATTGCACCAAGAGTTCGCACTTTTCGTTTGTAGTGGAAGAAGCTTTGAAACATGATATTCATATCGAGACGTCCTATGCGTACGATATAGAGATCATAAATAAGCTATTTGAGAAGAAGAAGATTTCGAAAGACACGTTTATAATTTGTAATGGCTATAAGCAAAAAGGATATACCCAGCGTATAGCGAGGCTGATTAATACAGGTTTCAAAAATGTAGTTCCCATTCTTGACAACAAAGAAGAGCTGCAAGCTTACCGACGCAGCGTAAAACAGCCTTTCAAGCTAGGCATCAGGGTGGCAGCGGAAGAGGAACCTACTTTTCCTTTCTACACTTCAAGGCTTGGTATTCGTGCTAAGGATATACTTGAGTTTTATGTGGACGAGATTGAAGGATACGAAGACAAGTTCCAGTTGAAGATGCTCCATATCTTCCTTAACAAGGGAATTAAAGACGACATCTATTACTGGAGCGAGCTTAATAAGATAATTATACTCTATTGCCAGCTCAAGAAGATATGTCCTGAACTAGACTCTATCAATATTGGTGGTGGCTTTCCCATTAAGCACTCACTTGGATTTGACTACGATTATCAATTTATGATTAATGAAATAGTGGGGAACATCAAGAAAGCATGTAAGAAAGCCCGGGTGCCTATGCCAAACATCTATACTGAGTTTGGTAGTTATACAGTGGGTGAGAGCATGGCACACATCTATAGTGTGATTGGTCAGAAGACGCAAAATGACCGGGAGAACTGGTACATGATTGATTCTTCATTTATTACAACTCTGCCCGATACATGGGGAATTGGAGAGCGCTTTTTAATGTTACCGATTAACAAGTGGGATAATGAATATCAACGCGTAGTGTTGGGCGGCATTACGTGCGACAGCCATGATTACTACGATTCAGAAGAACATATCAATGAGGTTTTCCTTCCAAAGCTAAATAATGCCGATGAACCTGAAGTCGTAAACAAAGAGCCTCTCTATGTAGGCTTCTTTCATACAGGCGCTTACCAGGACCAGATAAGCGGCTACGGAGGTATCAAGCATTGCCTGATACCATCTCCCAAACACGTTATTATCGGCTACGACAAAAACGGAAAGGTGGAAGATTGGGTCTACGCAAAAGAACAATCTGCACAAAGCATGCTGCGCATTCTGGGCTATATAAAATAAGATTAGCGATAGACTAACCACTAACTACTTAATTTATGAAACCCTTTCTTTTTGTCATATTCCTATTGCCTTTGATGGCAAATGGCCAGTTTGGATTCCTCATGGCGCCAAAGGAGTTTTCAAACAACCTGGAAAAGATTGTGCTTGATTTCAGGTACAACTACAAGCATTTAAAAGGTGATAGTATTGGGCCGGCGCTCTACAAAGCAACGTTGGTGTTACCGGGAAGCGTTCAGTCTACCATTCTGTATCCCACCGTAGGCAAGGATACCACTGCTACGTATCGTGCGTTGCTATTTGAGAATTCGGACTATAGCGAGGCAGCAAAAGCTTACAGCAAGCTTTGTAAAAATGTAAGAAATGCGTCCATCAGGTGGTTTGACAGGAGCGATGCGTCTTTTGCGGGCGAAATCATCCATCCCGAACAAGGTAAATCCAGTGCCGTTTCTGTTTTCAGGTTAGGTGCCCACGACAAACGTTATTACCGTTACCAGGCAGAAGTTTCGCTTGTTAGAGAAAATAACGGTTACAAGGTTTACCTGCAATTAAAGAACCGGGCTTAGAAAATTAAAGAACCGCAAAGTAAATAATTGCGCATAATGCCAATGCTACAAGCACGGCAATGGCTACTTTGTATTTTTCCCAGGTTGCTATTTTGTTTTTTTCAACCATCTTGCCGGCAATGTATTGTTCTATTTCCTTGCTCCCTTCGGCTAATGGATGCAGTTTTTTCATTTGCTCACGGTAGCTTTCCATTGATAATACATGGGCACAAGCCTCAAAAGCCTCGGTAAAAGCAGATTTAAACGCAAGATTTTCCCCAGCAATGGAGTAAACCAATCTTCCGGGAAGAATACTATTTAGGTCCACAACTACTGCTTCTTTATTCAGCCTGTAAGGATCAGCCTTGTAAATCAGATCTTTAAGCCTAAGCAGATCATTATAAACAGTTGCGGGCTTTAGTATTTCCTCCTCCTTCCTATATGCAGTCGTGTAGTGTCGCTGGTGGTATTTTCTTCGTTTGTCCGGGTCGGAAAGAATCCTGTAGGCCTCTGTTATAGCAATGAACTGCACGGGGGAAACGGAGTTTTCGGCATTTCTATCCGGATGATGGCGTAAGGCAAGCAATCTGAAAGCTTTTCTTATTTCTGAAAAGCTGGCTTCCGGCTCAACACCCAATATTTGGTATAAGTCTCTCAAACCTTACAAAAATAGGGGTTGATCTATGCTACTTGCACAGCTATTGTGAATCAGTACTACCGGTGATGTGCATCATAGTAAAGGCTTTTACTTAAGTGTTTCTTTGCATTACGAAACAACATTAACCTATAAATAGAACAGTTATGAAAAAAAGTTTTACTCTAAACGACTGGTGGGGTCCTTACGAATTAAGTGGTACCGGAGTAACAGCCGACGAGAGTGGCTTTATTGTGTTACCCGACAATGACCCTCAATTAAAGACTTTCTGGGACGAATTGCTTGAAGGCCCTTACGAACTATCCGGAACGGGTGTAACATCTGAAGAAAGCAACTTCATTGCAGTGTAGAAATTTAAATAAGGTTTAGTTTTTTTGAATGATTAAAAGGCCGGATTCTTCCGGCCTTTTTGCTCCCATTCGCTCTGAAAAAGCTGTGAATATTTTCTTTAGTAAACTGATAATTAGGGCGATAGTGATGTGTATTTCTTGATGTTTACACGTTTTATTCACAGCGCAACTCCTTCACAATTGTTTGTGGGGCAATTAAGTTATGTTCGCTGGGTTAAAATGGGTGAATAGTGAGATTAAAATCCTTAGAAATCAAAGGTTTCAAAAGTTTTGCTGATAAAACCGTTGTCAGGTTTGACGAAGGCATTACCGGAATTATCGGACCAAATGGCTGTGGCAAAAGCAATATTATCGACTCCATTCGATGGGTGATCGGCGAACAAAAGATATCCGCACTCCGAAGTGAGAACCTGGAAGCATTGGTGTTTAATGGCAGTAAAACCCGGAGCCCTAGCGGCCTTGCAGAGGTTAGCCTCACATTCGAAAACACCCGGAACCTCCTGCCTACCGAATTTAGTACAGTAACTATCACCCGCCGGTTTTATAAGAATGGCGAAAGCGAATACAGGTTAAACGATGTTACCTGCAGGCTTAAGGATATTCACAATCTCTTTATGGATACCGGGGTAAGTAATGATAGTTATGCTATCATAG